>JANNGT010000001.1:0-2061 GCA_031404015.1 Gammaproteobacteria bacterium
CACCAGTTCGAGCAAGACCTCGCCGGGCCCGATCGATCCGCCGGGTGTGTGGATCTTCAAGTCGGTCACGGTGCCATCAACCGGTGCACGCAGTTCGGTCAACTCGAGGGTGCGCTTGGTCGCACTTTCGCGCTCAATTAGTTCGAAGTTTTCGGCCTGTACCTTCTTCAACTCGTCCGCGATGTCCTCCTGGAACGCCTTGCGAACCTGGAACTTCTTGAGTTCCTTTTCGGCGATGGCGGTTCGCGTACTGGCCGCCTTGGACACCAGTTCGTCACGTTCGCCAGTCAGCCGTGCGATATCGCGCTCGGTGGCGCGCAGTCGCGTCTTTTCGACCATGCCAACCTTGTCGAGATCGATCAGGCCTTCGAGGTCGCGCTTCAGGCTCAGCACTTGCTCGTCCTTCGAGCGCTGTTGTGAAGCGAAGCCGGTGATCTCGGAGCGAAGTGCCGCGATCTGCTGATCGAGGATGCCAAGTTCGCCAAGACGCGCACTGCGCCGCGCAGCAAATATGGACTCCTGTGCCCGCAAAATTTGCGCCACCTGATCGTTCGAGGCTCGACTCAGCAAATCTTCTGGGTAGATGATTGACGCCTTGTCATCGCGCTCTGCCCGCAGTCGCGCCAACGACGCCAATGCCACGTCGCGCCCTCCGGTGACAACGCCATGTGCCGCGCCGGCGCGGGTCTTGTCCAGACGCACCAACACGTCACCGGCCCTTACGGCGCTACCGTCGCGCACCAGGATCTCGGCAATTACGCCGCCTTCCGAATGCTGGAGCTTCTTGCGGCTCGAATCGACCTTCAGCACCCCCGACCCGACCACCGCCGAAGACAACGGTGCCAGTGTCGACCACAACACCCCGACACCAATCGTGCACAGCAGCAGCAGCATGCCGATTCGTGTCCAGCGCTGTGTTTCGCGCGCAGCGCGCTCTTCGCCAACAATCATCGAGGCGATCGCGCGCTCTCGCAGCGTGCCGCCTTCAACCATTGGAAACGCCCAGCGGTAATTGCGGCACCCCTGGCGGCTCCTCCTGCATCACGCCATCGGGCGAGGCGACGACACGGCGCGTGATCAGTGGCATCAACTCCGCGGTTGGGCCGAACTTCACGATCTGCCCGCCCATCATCACCATCAGCTGGTCGGTGCCACCGAGCAAGGCAGGTCGATGTGCGATCACGATCACCGTGCGTTCGCGGCGGCGCAGTTCCTCCATTGCCTGCCGCACCGCCGATTCGCCCTCGGCGTCGAGGTTCGAGGTCGGTTCGTCAAGCAGGACCACCGCCGGGTTGCCATAGAACGCCCTAGCCAGCCCGACGCGCTGGCGCTGGCCTCCCGACAGGTTGGCGCCGGCCGCGCCGATCACGGTGTCATAGCCTTCGGGCAGACCGAGGATCATCTGGTGCGCACCTGCCAGTTGCGCGGCCTCGACGGCGAGTTGCGGGTCCACTTTGCCGAAGCGCGCGATGTTGTCTGCCACCGAGCCAGGGAACAGCTCGATGTCCTGCGGCAGATAGCCGATGTTTGGGCCGAGCTCCTCGCGCTTCCAATCGGACACGTTGACGCCGTCCAGGCGCACCACGCCATTTGCCGGCCGCCACACGCCGACCGCCAGACGGGCCAGCGTCGACTTGCCGGCCGCGCTGGGCCCGGTAATGCCCAGGCAGCTGCCAGCCACAAGGCTGAACTTCAGATTCTGCACGGTCAGTTTTCGCGCGTCCGGCGGGCCGGCCGATACCGACTCAAACGAGAGTGCGCCCAACGGTGTGGGCAACGGCATCGGCGCCGCATCGTCGCCCTGCGCACCGATCTCGTTGACCAGGCGGCGATAGGATTCGCGCGCCGCGAGAAACCCACGCCAGCCGCCGATTGCCGACTCCAACGGTGCCAAGCCGCGGCCCATGATGATCGACGCAGCGATCATCACGCCAGCGGTTGTCTCTTGCTGAATGACCAGCAGCGCGCCAACGCCAAGGATCGCGATCTGCAGGAAGAGACGAAGTGCCTTGGCCACTGCGGCGATGTTGGCCGCCTTGTCGCTGGCCACGCCCTGAAGCC
>JANNGT010000002.1:0-8799 GCA_031404015.1 Gammaproteobacteria bacterium
CTTCGTTGTCGATCGTGACCGTGAGGGTGCCGTTGCCAGAGAGCACGCGCAGGTCCCTGCTGGCAGGCGGCTCACGGAAACGCGCAACTGCACGCAGCGCGAGCCCGTCCGTGCATTCCACCAGCATCAGGTGCATCGGGCCCTCGCCGCGCAGCTGCAGCGACAACAGCCCCTTGAACTTCAGCGTGGACGCGAGCAGCGCCGTAGCCGCGACCGCCTCACCCAGCGTGTCGCGCACCTCGGCGGGATAGTCGTGGTGCTCCATCATGGCTTGCCATGCGGGCCCGAGGTGCACCAGCTGCCCGCGGAACGGATAGTGCTCGAACATGAACCGACGCAGTGTGTCGACTTCGGCCATCGCGAGGTTCAGGCCACGCGTACCGGGATGTTGAGCGTGCGGATCTTCTCGGCCCATTGCGCTGGAGCCGTGTTGTGCACGGACGTCCCCAGTGCGTCCACGGCGACGGTCACTGGCATGTCCTTCACGTCGAATTCGTAGATGGCTTCCATGCCGAGCTCTGCGAACGCCACGACGCGCGCGGAGCGGATCGCCTTGGACACGAGGTACGCCGCGCCGCCAACGGCCATGAGGTAGGCGGCCTTGTGTCGCCTGATCGATTCGATCGCGACCGGACCGCGTTCGGACTTGCCGATCATGACGAGCAGACCCGTCTGCGCGAGCATCATGTCCGTGAACTTGTCCATGCGGGTTGCCGTGGTGGGGCCTGCGGGGCCCACGACTTCGTCGCGCACCGGGTCGACCGGGCCGACGTAATAGATCGCGCGATTGGTGAAATCGACGCCGGGAGGCAGGCCCTCCCCGCGGGCGTACAAATCGGCAATGCGCTTGTGTGCCGCGTCGCGGCCCGTGAGCATCTTGCCGTTCAGCAGCAGCGTCTCGCCGGGCTGCCAGCTTGCGACTTCGGCGCGCGTAAGCGTGTTGAGGTCGACGCGGCGCGAGTTGCCGCCGGCACTCCACGTCACCTTGGGCCAGTGCTCAAGTGCAGGCGGCTCGAGCACGGCGGGGCCGCTGCCGTCCAGCACGAAATGCGCGTGCCGCGTGGCTGCGCAGTTGGGGATCATGGCGACCGGTTTCGACGCAGCGTGCGTGGGATACAACTTGAGCTTTACATCCAGCACGGTCGTGAGCCCGCCGAGCCCCTGTGCGCCGATACCGAGCTGGTTGACCTTCTCGTACAGCTCGATGCGCAGCTCCTCCGCTTTGTCGCGGGGCCCGCGCTCGAGCAGGTCGTGCATGTCGAGCGGTTCCATCAGCGATTCCTTCGCCAGCAGCATGGCTTTTTCCGCAGTGCCGCCGACGCCGATGCCGAGCATGCCCGGCGGGCACCAGCCCGCGCCCATCGTCGGCACCGTCTTCAGCACCCAGTCGACGATCGAGTCGCTTGGATTGAGCATCACGAACTTGGACTTGTTCTCCGAACCGCCGCCCTTGGCCGCGACGGTCACCTCGACCTCGCCGCCCGGCACGAGTTCGACGTGGAACACGGCGGGCGAGTTGTCCTGCGTATTCTTGCGCGCGAACAGCGGATCATCGACCACCGACGCGCGCAACTTGTTGTCGGGGTGGCAGTACGCGCGGCGCACGCCTTCGTTGACCAGGTCTGCGAGGCTCCGCTTCGTGTCCCACCGCACGTCCATGCCCACCTTGAGGAACATGTTGACGATGCCGGTGTCCTGGCAGATCGGCCGCTTGCCCTCGGCACACATGCGCGAGTTGGTCAGGATCTGCGCAATCGCGTCTTTGGCAGCAGGCGATTGTTCGCGCTCGTACGCGCGACCAAGGTGCTCGATGTAATCGAGCGGGTGGTAATAGGAGATGAACTGCAGCGCGTCAGCGACGCTCTGGATGAAATCGTCTTCGCGGATGGTGGCCATGGCGGAAGAAGGGGTTAGGGGTTAGGGGTTAGGGGTTAGTCGGCAGGCGCTACGCGCCGTGCTCACACCGAGAGCTTGCGCTGCAAAAGGTCGTTCAGCTGCGCGGGATTGGCCTTGCCGCCAGTCGCCTTCATGACCTGGCCGACAAAGAAACCGAACAACTTGTCCTTGCCCGAGCGGTAATCGGCGAGCTGGCCGGGGTTTTTGGCCATGACGTCGTCGATGGCCCGCTCGATCGCCGAGGTGTCCGTGATCTGCTTGAGCCCCTTGGCCTCGATGATCTCGTCCGCCCCATTGCCTTCGGCCCACATCGCTTCGAACACTTCTTTCGCGATCTTGCCGGAGATGGTGTTGTCCTGGATGCGGACCAGCAGGCCCGCGAGCGCATCGGCGCCGACGCGGCTCGCGCCGATGTCCAGGTTTTCCTTGTTGAGCGCGCCTGACAGGTCGCCCATGACCCAGTTCGCGGCCAGTTTGGGCTGGCCACCCAGCTTGTTGACGACGGTCTCGTAAAACGCCGCAAGCTCGCGGCTGGCCGTGAGCACGCCCGCATCGTATTCGGACAGGCCGTGCTCGGCAACGAAGCGCGCAGCCTTCTCGTCGGGTAACTCGGGCATCGTGGCGCGCACGGTTTCGATCGTCGCGTCGTCGATCACGAGCGGCAGCAGGTCGGGATCGGGGAAGTAGCGGTAATCGTTCGCCTCTTCCTTTGAACGCATCGAGCGCGTCTCGCCCTTGTCCGCGTCGTACAGGCGCGTTTCCTGCTTCACCTTGCCGCCGCCTTCGAGCAGCTCGATCTGGCGGTCGACTTCGTAATTGATCGCCCGCTCGACGAAGCGGAACGAGTTGACGTTCTTGATCTCGGCACGCGTGCCGAACTCTTTCTGGCCGACCGGACGCACGGAGACGTTCGCGTCGCAGCGGAACGAGCCTTCCTGCATGTTGCCGTCGCAGATCTCGAGGTACCGTACCAGTGTGTGGATCTTCTTGAGGTACGCAATGGCTTCCTTCGCCGAGCGCATGTCCGGCTCGGAGACGATCTCGAGCAGTGGCGTGCCAGCGCGGTTCAGGTCGATGCCTGAAAGTCCGTGGAAATCTTCGTGCAGCGACTTGCCCGCGTCCTCTTCGAGGTGCGCGCGCGTGATGCCGATGGTCTTGCGCGAGCCGTCCTCGAGCACGATGTCGAGCGAGCCGTTTTCGACGACGGGACGCTCGTACTGGCTGATCTGGTAACCCTTCGGCAGGTCGGGGTAGAAGTAGTTCTTGCGCGCGAAGATCGAGCGGCGCGCGATCGACGATCCCGTGGCAAGGCCGAAGCGGATGGCCATGCGGACCACATCGGCGTTCAGCACGGGCAGCACGCCGGGGTACCCCAGGTCGACGAGGTTTGCCTGCGTGTTCGGATCCGCACCGTACGCGGTGGCCGACGCCGAAAAGATCTTGCTGCGCGTGGCGAGCTGCGCGTGGATCTCGAGGCCGATGACGGTTTCCCACTGCATAGGTTAAGAGTCGTGGCTAAGGGTTGAGAAGGGGTTAGGGGTTAGGGGTTAGGGGTTAGGGGTTAGGGGTTAGGGGTTAGGGGTTAGGGGTTAGTCGGAAGTGCCGGCCAGTGGTAGTGATCAGTGATCGGTGTTCAATGAGCAGTGAAAGGCGAAGGGTGAAAGACAAGCCTGATCGACCTCGCTCTGCAATGTTCGCATGAAGATCATCGTAGTCACCTCTTCACTAACCCCTAACCCCTATCCCCTAACCCCTGGCGCGCAGCGCCTCACGCGTAGCCCGGCGCGATGCGCCGATGCCAGTCGGTGCGCTGCTGGTACTGATGCGAGACGGACAGCAATCGCGATTCGCCGAAGTGCGGCCCGACGAGTTGCAGGCCCACCGGCAGCTGCTTGCCGCCTTCCTCGACGAAACCGCACGGGATGGAGATGCCCGGCAGGCCGGCGAGGTTCGCCGCGATCGAGTAAATGTCGTTCAGGTACATCGCGATCGGGTCGCTGGTCTTGGCGCCGAGTTCGAACGCGGCAGTCGGCGCCGTTGGGCTCAGGACCACGTCGACGTCCTCGAACGCGCGGGCGAAATCCGCGGCGATCAGCGCCCTGCACTGCTGCGCCTTGATGTAATAGGCGTCGTAGTAGCCCGCGGAGAGCACGTAGGTGCCCGTCATGATGCGGCGCTTGACCTCGGCGCCGAAACCTTCGCCACGCGAGCGCTTGTACAGGTCGAGCAGGTCATTGGGCTGGTCGCAACGGTGCCCGAAACGCACGCCGTCGAAGCGCGACAGGTTCGAGGAGCACTCCGCCGGCGCGACGACGTAATACGTCGGCACCGACAGCGGCAGGCTGGGCAGGCTCACGTCCTTGATCACGGCCCCTTCGCGCTGCAGCAGCTCGATCGCGTCGCGCACGCACTGCTCGACCTTCGCGTCGAGCCCTTCGCCGAAGAACTCTCGAATGATGCCGACCCGCAAGCCCTTCAGCGGCTGGTCGAGCTCGGCCGCGTAATGCGGCACGGCACGGTCGACACTGGTGGAATCGCGCGGATCGAAGCCCGACATCGCCTCGAGCAGCAAGGCCGCGTCTGCAGCCGAGCGCGCGAGTACGCCGGCCTGGTCGAGGCTCGAGGCGAAAGCGACCATCCCGTAGCGGGACACACGGCCGTACGTGGGCTTGATGCCTGTCAGGTTGGTCAGCGCCGCAGGCTGGCGAATCGACCCACCCGTGTCCGTGCCTGTCGCGGCAGGCGCGATGCAGGCAGCAACGGCAGCCGCCGATCCGCCCGAAGAACCACCCGGCACGCGCGCATGGTCCCAGGGATTCCTGACCGGGCCGTAGAAGCTCGTCTCGTTCGACGAGCCCATCGCGAACTCGTCCATGTTGGTCTTGCCGAGCAGGACCGTGCCCGCCTTGCGCCAGCGCTGCACGACGGTCGCGTCGTAGGGCGCGACGAAATTGGACAGCATCTTCGACGCGCACGTGGTGAGGATGCCGTCGGTGCAGAAGATGTCCTTGTGCGCGATCGGCACGCCCGTCAGGGGACCGCCCTCGCCTTTGGCCAGCAGCGCATCGGCGGCGCGGGCGTCTTCCAGCGCGCGCTCGGCCGTCACGGTGACGAAAGCATTGAGTTCAGGCCCGAGCCGCTCGATGCGGCCGAGGAAATGCAGCGTGAGGTCCAGGCTCGAGAACTTGCGGGCGCGGAGGCCGGCGGCAAGTTCCGAAACGGTCTGTGTGTGCATGGGTCGTGTTCGGCGATGAAAACGGAGGGCGGTCAGTGCGAAAACGGCAAAACGGGACGTCAGGTCGGGAAAATCGCGGCCGGGTTCACGATCCCGTTGCAAATTCCCGCGCTGGCGCTGGCGAATGGCACCATCGCGGTCGTTTCGTCACTCAATGACCTTGGGTACGAGGTACAGTCCGGCAGCAACGCTCGATGCATTGCGCTGGTACTTCTCCCGCTGGTCGGCTTCGGCGACGGCGTCGGGGCGCAGCCGCTGCACCTGGTCGGCGAGGGGATGGGCCATGGGCTCGACGCCGGCCGTTTCAGCCGCCGCGAGCTGCTCGACGAAATCGATGATGCGCGAGAGGCTGTCGACGTAGACAGGCATCTGGGCCTCGCTGATTTCGAGGCGTGCGAGGTGCGCGATCGCCTCGACCTGGGTGCGTGTCAGGCTCATCTGGAAATGCTCGAAAGGACTGGAAAAAACAGCCACAAATCATACACGCGACCTTGTGGAATGTCGTGACTATGGTTAAATTGCCGCGATTCAGCGCAAGGCAGCGCTCTACTCCCTATTTTTTTCCGCGAAGTTTAAATGTTCAAGAAACTCCGGGGTTATTTCTCCAACGACCTCTCGATCGACCTTGGCACCGCCAACACCCTGATCTACGTGCGCGGCTCCGGCATCGTGCTGAACGAGCCGTCCGTGGTCGCGATCCGCGAAGAACCCTCGCGCGGCGGCAAGAAGATCGAGGCTGTCGGCACTGAAGCCAAGAACATGCTCGGCCGCACGCCGGGCAACATCACGGCCATCCGTCCGATGAAGGACGGCGTCATTGCCGACTTCACCGTCACCGAGAAGATGCTGCAGTACTTCATCGAGAAGGTGCACGGCAATCGCCTGATCCGCCCGAGCCCGCGCGTGCTGGTCTGTGTGCCTTACGGTTCGACCCAGGTCGAACGCCGCGCGATCCAGGAATCCGCGGAAGGCGCTGGCGCCCGCTGGGTGCGACTGATCGAGGAACCGATGGCAGCCGCGGTCGGCGCCGGCATGCCCGTGCACGAGGCCCGCGGCTCGATGGTGCTCGACGTCGGCGGTGGCACGTCCGAAGTGGCGGTGATCTCGCTCAACGGCATCGTCTATGCGGCCTCCGTGCGCATCGGCGGCGACCGCTTCGACGAAGCCATCATCAGTTACGTGCGCCGCAACTACGGCATCCTGATCGGCGAAGCCACCGCAGAGCGCATCAAGATCGAGATCGGCTCGGCCTACCCCGGGCAGCACGTCAGGGAAATCTCGGTCAGGGGCCGCAACCTCTCGGAGGGTGTGCCGCGCAGCTTCACGCTCAACTCCAACGAAATCCTCGAAGCACTGCAGGAACCGCTGCAGGGCATCGTCGGCGCGGTCAAGGCCGCGCTCGAGCAGACGCCTCCCGAACTCGGTTCGGACGTCGCCGACCGCGGCATCGTGCTGACCGGCGGCGGCGCGCTGTTGCGCGACATCGACAAGCTGCTGATGGAAGAAACGGGCTTGCCGGTGGTCGTCGCCGAAGACCCGCTCACCTGCGTGGCGCGCGGCGGCGGCAAGATGCTGGAGCTGATCGACGAGCACGGTCCGGGCCTGTTCGGCCTGGACTGATCGACACTCACGGCCCCCCGTGGTCGAGCTGTCCCACGATTCCCGCCCGATCATCGGTCGCGGACCGCCGCTCACCGCGTATTTCCTTGCGCTCGCGGCGATCTCGGTCGGCTTGATGGTCGCGGACCAGCGCTATCAGCAGATCGACCGCATCCGCGAATCGCTGAGCACCGTGGTGTTCCCGATGCAGCGGGCCGTCGATTTTCCGTTCCGCGCCACGGATTGGGTTACCGGGTCCTTCGCCGACCGCAGCCGTCTGCGCCAGGAGAAACTCGAGTTGACCGCCCGCCTGCGGCTGGCGAACCTGCAACTGCAACGCTTCGCGGTGCTCGAGGAAGAAAACCGTCGGCTGCGCGAAATGCGCGCCAAGACGGCCGGGGTCGCCGAGAGAATCCTCGTGGCCTCGATCCTGAACGTCGACCTCGACCCGTTCCGTCATCGCGTTCTGCTCGACCGCGGCGCGCGCGATGGCGTGTTCAAGGGCCAGGCAGTGCTCGACGGCGAAGGCATCTTCGGCCAGGTCACGAAGGTCAACACGTCCACCGCCGAAGTCATTTTGATCAGCGATGCCGAGCACGCGATACCCGTGCAATCCAACCGCAGCGGCGTGCGGACAATTGCCGTCGGCACCGGCGACCAGCACAAGCTGTCGCTGCCGTTCGTCACCGTCGAATCCGATCTCAAGGAAGGCGACCTGCTGCTCTCGACGGGCATGGGCGGCGTCTTTCCGCCCGACTACCCGGTCGCGCAAGTCACCAGGGTCAAGCGCGCGGGCAGCACGTTCGCACTGGTCGAAGCACGACCTACCGCCAAGCTCGATCAAGCCCGCGAAGTGTTGCTGGTGTGGTTCAAGGAACCCGTGTTCGAGCCACCGGCTGCAACCGGACCGACGCCGCCGCAGGCAGGTGACGAATGAGGCCGATGAGCATGTTCGCGCGGCGCCTGCTGTACTGGATCAGCATGGCTGCCGGTCTGGTGCTCGCCATCGTGCCATTGCCCGGCTGGCTCGACTCCGTGCGGCCCGACCTTGCGTTGCTCGCGATGATTTACTTCGTGCTGACCAGCCCCCGCATCGCGGGGCTCGGTTATGCATGGCTGTCGGGCCTGTTACTCGACGTATTGCGCGGGATGGTGCTGGGGCAGCACGCGCTCGGCTTCCTGATCGTCGGCTTTCTCACGCACAAGCTGCAGCTGCGCATGCGCATGTTCCCGATCGTGCAGCAGGCGGTGATCGTGATGCTGTTGCTCGGGCTGTACCACTTCCTGATGTTCTGGATCGACGGCCTGACGGGCCACGGCTACACCGGCTGGGTGCGCTGGCTTCCCATCCTGTCGGGCGGACTGCTGTGGCCGCTGGTGGTGGCGCTGGGCGACTCGCTCACGCGGCGCTCGTCCTGAGGGGCGGGATTCTTGACACGCAATTCGAGGCTCAAGGACCACCACGCCGAACAGCGCCTGTTCGGTCGCCGTGTCGTGGCTGCGTCATTCGTGATCACGCTATTGCTCGGTGCGCTGTTCGCGCGCCTGTTCTACCTCCAGGTGGTGCGGCACGACTACTTCAGCGAGTTGTCGCAGGGCAACCGCATCCGCATCGAGCCGATTCCGCCGCCCCGCGGGCTGATGCTCGACCGCAACGGCGAGCCGCTCGCGCTGAACCGGCCGGCCTACCAGCTCGAGCTCACGCGCGAGCAAACGCCAGATGTCGACGATACGCTCGCGCGACTGGTCACGCTCGGGCTGCTGCAGGCCGAAGACATCCCGCGCACGAAGCGCACGATACTGGCCCGCCGGGTGTTCGACGCCGTGCCGATCCGGCTGCAACTTTCGGAAGATGAGCTCGCGCGCTTCGCCGTGCACCGCCCTGATTTTCCGGGCGTCGAAATCCGCCCGCGGCTCACTCGCCTGTACCCGCACGCCGGCGTGGGCGTGCATGCACTCGGGTACGTCAGCGCGATCAGCGAGCAGGACCCGCGAGGTTAGCCACATCCTGACCACAGGCGATAAATATCGCGGCGATTCCATTGGCCGAATGTGCTCCATTGTTATTG
>JANNGT010000003.1:0-41505 GCA_031404015.1 Gammaproteobacteria bacterium
CTTCGTGCGGGCATGGCCGGGTTCATCAGCAAACCAATCACGGTCGAGAAAATTGAAGCGGCGCTGCAAAAGTGTCGCGGTGTTGAACACCACCTCGCCGGTCGCTGTGCCGGCGGCGCCAATGGAGACGCCTCGAAACACGGTGCCGTCCTCTAGAGCCAAGACAGCGGGTGTCGTCACAGGGTACTACCTCCGGCGCAGCGATCAGTTACTAGCGCGTGCGACCACCGCCGGGGTTGAGCGTTTGCTCACTCCGGTGAAGATTTGTCTCACGGGCTAAGTACGCGATTCTACGCGAGCAGTCGGGGTTGTGCCACGCGCTCTTCCCACCTCTCCCGCGCTCGCGTGGAGTGGTCGGACGGAGTACGGGTGAGGGGTTCGCGCGAGGCGCTATCGAAGCAAACACCAATGTGTCGGGGCGTCCTGCGGACGTTCCGAATGTCGGTCGCCGGGCCGTCCCCCGCATGGACGCCGCGGCCGGAGCCCCCATGGATGGGTTTACGGCGTCCCCGCGATCGACATCGGTACGGCGGCTGGACGCCTGGGCGCGATCGGCTTCGGGCAGATACCGATGTCGAAAAAGCCCTCACCCGCCGCTGCGCGGCGACCTCTCCCGCCGAGCGGGAGAGGTTAGGAAGACTCAGAGCCCGAGGACGTCCGCCATCGAGTACAGCCCGGGCGGTCGCCCGACGACCCACCGAGCAGCCACAAGCGCGCCACGGGCGAAGCCAGAACGATCCTGGGCGTGGTGCACCAGTTCGACCGTCTCGCCGGGCCCGGCGAAGAGCAGGCGGTGCTCGCCGACGATGTCCCCGCCGCGAACCACGCTGAACCCGATCTTGCCGTGCTCGCGGATGCCTGTGTTGCCGTGGCGCACGTATTCGGCGACGTCCTCCAGCGCCACGCCCCGGCCCGCCGCCGCCGCGCGACCCAGCGCCAGGGCAGTCCCGCTTGGCGCGTCCACCTTATTGCGGTGGTGCGCCTCCCAGATCTCCGCGTCGTATTGCTCAGGGTGCAGCGCTCGCGCCGCCAGTTCAGCGAGCTTGAGCAATACGTTTAACCCTAAGCTCATGTTGGGCGCCAGCACGATCGGCAGACCTCGTGCTATTTCGTTGAGTTCGGCGATCTGCGCGCTGCTGTGTCCCGTCGTGCCGATGACCATTGGCACGCCCAGCTCCCGGCACAAGGCTGCGTTGCGGACCGAGGCATCTGCCACCGTGAAATCGATTGCAACGCTCGCACCCGCCAACGCGCGCTGTGGCTCGTCGGTGATGGCAAGGGCGAGCGCTGCGGTACCGGCGTACGCACCGGCGTCCTGGCCCACGGCGGTGTCGTCGCGCCCCACCAGCGCGCCGCTGAGGGTCAGGTCTGCGCTGTCGCTCGCGATCAACGGGATGATGCTGCGCCCCATGCGGCCCGAGGCACCGAGCATTGCAATACGGATCGGTTCGGCCACGGTTCGCGCCTTACTCGCTCAGGCTGGTGAAGAAACGCTTGACGCCATCGACCCACGATTCCTCGCGCGGATGATGGTGCTTGCTGTCGGCGCGCAGCGATTCGTCGAACTTGAGCAGCAGGTCTTTCTGCTCGCGCGACAGGTGCACGGGTGTTTCCACGACGACGCGGCAGAACAGGTCGCCGGTCGTGCCGCCGCGCACAGGCTTGATGCCCTTCTCGCGCAGGCGAAACACGCGTCCCGACTGGGTCTCGGCCGGCACCTTGATGTTGACGTCGCCATCGAGCGTCGGCACCTCGATCGCGCCGCCCAGTGTGGCGGTCTTGAAACTGATCGGAACTTCGCACGACAGGTGCGCGCCGTCACGCTCGAAGATGGCGTGCTCGCGCGCGCGTACTTCGACGTAGAGGTCGCCGGACGGACCGCCGTTGCGCCCCGCTTCTCCTTCGCCACTCAGTCGAATCCGATCCCCCGTGTCGACGCCAGCGGGCACCTTGACGGCGAGCGTTTTCTGCTTGCGTGCGCGACCCTGCCCACGACACTTGCCGCATGGATCGCTGACTGTCTGGCCGCGCCCCTGGCACCGCGGACACGTCTGCTGCACCGTGAAAAAACCCTGCTGCATGCGCACCTGGCCCTGGCCATGGCAGGTTTCGCAGGTGACGGGCTTGGAGCCCTTGGCAGAACCCGTGCCCTTGCATTCCTCGCATTCGCCGAGCGTGGCGAAATCGAGGTTGACGGTATCGCCGAACACGGCCTGCTCTAGGTCGAGCTCGAGCTCATAGCGCAGGTCGGCGCCGCGGAACACCTGCGAGCGGCCGCCGCGACGGCCCGCGCCGAAGATGTCCCCAAACACGTCGCCGAAGATATCGCCGAACGCATCGCGCGGATCGGAGCCCTGTCCGCCCGGGCCACCACGCGACGCCGCATCGACGCCCGCGTGACCGAACTGGTCGTACGCGGCACGCTTGTGCGCGTCCGAGAGAACTTCGTAAGCCGCCTTGGCTTCCTTGAATTTCTCCTCGGTTTCGTGATCGCCGGGATTACGGTCCGGATGGAGCTTCATCGCCAGCCGGCGATAAGCTTTCTTGATGTCGGCGTCCGTGGCCGAGCGTGTCAGCTCCAGGACCTGGTAGTAGTCGCGCTTGGCCATCCGTTTCAGCTCGCCTGTCCCATGGTTCGAATGCAGAACCGCCGCGGGGTTATGCGCCCCGCGGCGGTCGAATCACAACGTGCGCATCATAACGATACGCGCCTTCGCACGCGGGCAGGCTTGCGGCTCAACCCTTGCGTTCCTTGTCCCTGTTGACCTCTTCGAACTCGGCATCGAGGACTTCGTCTTTCCCTTCGGCGGCTCCGCCGGCGCCGCCGCCCTGCGGACCGCCGCCCATGTCAGGGCCGCCCTCGGCTCCTGCCTGGCTGGCATACGCCTGCTGCGCGACTTTCGCCGAGGCTTCCGCCAGGGCCTCCGCCTTCTTCTCGATGATGTCCTTGTCGTCGCCCCGCAGCACGGTCTTCAGATCCGAAGCGGCTGATTCGACCCGCGCGCGGTCTTCGGAGGCCACCTTGTCACCCAGGTCCTTGAGCGACTTCTCGGCTGCGTGCACCAGCGCGTCGGCGCGGTTGCGCGTTTCGGCCAGCTCGCGGAACTTCTTGTCTTCTTCCGCGTGTGCCTCGGCGTCACGGACCATCTGCTTGATCTCGTCCTCGGTCAGGCCGCTCGAGGCCTTGATCACGATCTTCTGCTCCTTGCCCGTGGCCTTGTCCTTGGCCTGCACGTTGAGGATGCCGTTGGCGTCGATGTCGAACATCACCTCGACCTGCGGCATGCCACGGGGCGCCGGCGGGAGGTCCGAGAGATCGAACCGACCCAGCGACTTGTTGTCCTGCGCACGGTCGCGCTCGCCCTGCAGCACGTGAATGGTCACGGCCGTCTGGTTGTCGTCGGCCGTCGAGAACACCTGCGTCGCCTTGGTCGGGATCGTGGTGTTCTTCTCGATGAGCTTGGTCATCACGCCGCCAAGCGTCTCGATGCCGAGCGACAGCGGCGTGACGTCGAGCAGCAGCACGTCCTTCACTTCGCCCGTCAGCACGCCGCCCTGCACGGCCGCGCCCACGGCGACGGCCTCGTCGGGATTGACGTCCTTGCGCGGCTCCTTGCCGAAGAAGTCCTTGACGTACTTCTGCACCAGCGGCATGCGCGTCTGACCACCCACGAGGATGACTTCCGCAACTTCGTTGATCGAAAGGCCCGCGTCCTTCAATGCGACCTTGCACGGCTCCATCGTCTTCTGCACGAGCTCTTCGACCAGCGACTCGAGCTTGGCGCGCGTGAGCTTCATCGCGAGGTGCTTCGGGCCGGATGCGTCGGCCGTGATGTACGGCAGGTTCACTTCGGTCTGCTGGCTGGAAGACAGCTCGATTTTCGCCTTCTCGGCGGCTTCCTTCAGGCGCTGCATCGCGAGCGGATCGCGCCGCACGTCGACGCCCGATTCCTTCTGGAACTCGTTCGCCAGGTAATCGATGATTTTCTTGTCGAAGTCCTCGCCGCCGAGGAACGTGTCGCCGTTGGTGGCGAGCACCTCGAACTGGCGCTCGCCGTCGACGTCCGCGAACTCGATGATCGAGACGTCGAACGTGCCGCCGCCCAGGTCGTACACGGCGACCTTGCGGTCACCGCCCGACTTGTCGAGGCCATAGGCCAGCGCAGCCGCCGTCGGTTCGTTGATGATGCGCTTTACGGTGAGGCCCGCGATGCGGCCGGCGTCCTTGGTCGCCTGGCGCTGCTGGTCGTTGAAATAGGCCGGCACCGTGATCACGGCTTCCGTGACGGCCTCGCCCAGGTAATCCTCGGCCGTCTTCTTCATCTTCATGAGCACTCGTGCCGAGATTTCCGGCGGCGCCATCTTCTTGCCGTGGACTTCGACCCAGGCATCGCCGTTGTCAGCCTTGACGATGTGGTACGGCACCATGCCGACGTCCTTCTGCACGACGGAGTCTTCGTACTTGCGGCCGATCAGGCGCTTGATCGCATACAGGGTGTTCTGCGGGTTGGTGACGGCCTGGCGCTTGGCCGACTGGCCGACCAGGACCTCGTCGTCCTTGGTGAAGGCGACGATGGACGGGGTGGTGCGGTCACCCTCGCTGTTCTCGATCACGCGCGGCTTGCCGCCTTCCATGATCGCGACGCAGGAGTTGGTGGTACCGAGGTCGATGCCGATGACTTTTGCCATGGTGATTAAGGCTCCAAGGGGAAGCGTGAAATATCGTTGTCGTTAAGTTGGGGGCCGCAGGCCGGTATTCAAGAAAGGCGGGTCAGTTCGCCTGATCCGGGGGCCGGGCGATGACCACCCGGGCGGGCCGCAACAACCGGCCGCTCAAGGTGAAGCCTTTCTGGATGACCGCCAGCACGCTGCCTGCGGGATGCTCGGCCGTGGGCTGGGCCACGATGGCCTCGTGAAATTCCGGGTTGAAATTCTGGCCGGTCGGGTCCTGCACGGCGACGCCGGCCTTCTCGAACGCCTTGTCGAGCATGCGCAAGGTCGCCTGGGCGCCTTCGACGAACTTGACCGCTTCCGGGGCGGATCCCGCGGCGGCGATGCCGAGTTCGAGCGTGTCGCGGACCTCGACGAGGTCGGCTGCAAAGCGCTCGACGGCGAAGCGGTGCGCGGACTCTACGTCCCGCTGGGCACGGCGGCGCACGTTTTCCATCTCCGCCAGTGCGCGCAGCTGGGCATCGCGGGCTTCCTGCAATTGGACCTGGGCTGCAGCCAGTTCGGTGGCGAGCGCTTCCACGGGCGTGCGCGCGGCGCCGTCCAGGGTGTCGTCGGCAGCCTGGCTGGCCGGGTCGTGTTCGCGATGCATGCTCATTTAACCTGCCTGCAAGCAATGAAGGGCCGCCCAAGGAGCCCTGAATCGGGTCCCCGGGATGGCGCGTGCAGCCATAACTAGGGTCTAGCGGCGAGAATTCAAGGCCGAGCCCAATAATCGGGCCGTGATATCGACGATGGGAATGACCCGGTCGTAGGCCATGCGGGTGGGTCCGATCACGCCCAGGACGCCGACGGTCTCGTTGTCCAGCGCGTAGGGCGCGGCCACCAGGCTGCAATTGTCGAGAATCTGGTAGCCCGACTCCTGGCCAATGAAAATCTGCACACCCTCGGCCCCAAGGCTCTGGTCGAGCAGGTGCAGGATGTCCCGCTTCGACGTGAACGCATCGAACAGGCGACGCAGCTTTTCGACGTTCGAAAGCTCGGCGAACTCCATCAGGTTGGTTTCGCCCGCGATCACGTACTCGGGTTGGCCCTGGCCGTAGTCCGCGCCCACCGCCTGCTGTGCCACGTGGATCGCATCGCGCATCAACTGGTTCAGCGTCTCCCCGGCCTGGGTGAGCTCCGCCACGATGTCGGAGCGGATCTGCGACAGCTCCTTGCCACCAAACTGCTGGTTGAGGAAATTGGCTGCGCGCCGTAGTTCCTCGGCCGGGTAATAACGCTCGAGGTGGACGATGCGGTTCTGCACGTCGCGCCCGTTCAGCACCATGACGACCAGCACGCGGTTCTCGGACAGCGGCAGGAATTCAATCTGGCTCAGTGACTGGTGCGGCTGGCGCGGGATCGTGACGACACCCGCGAGGTGCGTCAGCGACGAAAGCATCTGGGAAGCCACCGCTACCAGCGCTTTTGGGTCGCGGTCCTCTTCCTGGCCCAACCGGAGGCTCAGCTCGGTGAGCATCTGGGCATCGTCGGGACGCTGCCGCTGCCGCAGCAGAGTGTCCACGAAAAAGCGGTAACCCTTGTCCGTGGGCACGCGCCCAGCCGACGTGTGCGGGGAGGAGACGAAACCGGATTCCTCGAGGTCCGCCATCACGTTGCGTACCGTCGCCGCACTGAGATTCAGCCCTGAATCGCGTGACAGGTTGCGCGAACCGACCGGCTGGCCTTCGCGTATGTAGCTTTCCACCAGCACCCGTAACAGGTGCTGGGCGCGTTCGTTCAAGGGGTCGTCTGGGGGTTCGGTCATGGCCACGTGAAACTAGCGTGGACTTTTTTGGCAAGTCAAGCAACGCATTTACCTGCGCATCACGGCGGATTCGCGCTGGCCGGTGCGCTCAGCGCCATGCTAAAAGGCAGGCGACCCTATGGACACTCCTGCACCCGGCCGTACTTGTGTCGCCCTCGCCGGGCGGGCGGTGGATCCGCGCGTCGGCGAAGCGATGCGAACACTTGCGAGCCACCTGCTGCTGCAGGGCTACCTGGTGCGGGTCGTCGCCGATGAATCGCAGATGCTGCAGGGCGACGGCGTGCGCAAGGTGCCCGAGTCCGATCTCGCGCTCGACGCCCACCTGATCGTGGCCGTGGGCGGCGATGGCACCATGTTGCATGCGGCCCGCATGGCAGCGATGGCCGATGTGCCAGTGCTCGGCGTCAACCGCGGCCGGCTGGGATTTCTGGCCGACGTCGGCCCGGAACAGATGCTCCAGAGCGTCGACGACGCCCTCGCCGGCCGCTGTCGTGCCGAGCGGCGCATGCTGCTGGCCGCGCACATCCTGGCGGACGGCCAGCCGATCGACGCGCTCGCCCTGAACGACGTGGTCGTCGCCAAGCGCGAGACCGGTCGCATGGTCGACGTTCGCACGTGGGTCAACGGCGCCTACGTCAACACGCACGTGGGCGACGGCTTCATCATCGCCACTCCCACCGGTTCGACGGCATACGCCCTGTCCTGCGGCGGTCCGATCGTCCATCCCAGCCTCGATGCCGTGGTGCTCGTGCCGGTGTGCCCGCATACGCTGTCCGACCGCCCGATCGTGGTGCCGGCGGACAGCGTGATCGAGATCGAGCTTGCCGACCGTTTCGAATCTCGCGCGCAGGTGGTGTGCGACGGCATTGTGCTGTGCGACCTCGACCCGGGCGTGCGCCTGCGCATCGAACGCGCCAAGGTCAGTGCCACGCTGCTGCATCCGCCCGGGCACGACTACTACCGGATCCTGCGGTCGAAGCTGCATTGGGGCCGCGGCACCCGCGATGGACAGCCGCCCGGCGCCTGACGCCCGCGCAACCATGCTGACTCACCTGCAGATCCGTGACTTCGCCATCGTCGAGGCGGTCGAACTGGAATTCGGCCAGGGCTTTACCGTGCTCACGGGCGAGACCGGCGCGGGCAAGTCGATCCTGGTCGACGCGCTGATGCTCGCCGTGGGCGGCCGCGCGGACAGCGGCTCAGTGCGCCACGGCGCCGAACGCGCCGAAGTCAGCGCGACTTTCACCGTGACAGGCAACGCTGCCGCCGTGGCGTGGCTCGACGAACAGGCGATCGAACACGGAGGCGAGTGCCAGCTGCGGCGAGTCGTCGGCGCCGATGGTCGTGGCCGTGCGTACCTCAACGGCCAGGCCGTGCCCGTGCAGTCGCTGCGCACGCTCGGCGAGTTGCTGGTCGACGTGCACGGCCAGCTCGAGTTCCAGTCCCTGTCACGGCGCGGCTACCAGCGCGCCACCATCGACGGCAGTGGATCCCTCGAGAGCCAGTGCGCGGCGGTGCGCAGGGCGCACACGGAGTGGCAGGCACTCGACGCGCAGCGTGCGTCGTTCGAGCAGCGGCTGCGCGACCGTGAATCGCGTCTCGACCTCCTGCGCCACTACGTCACCGAGCTGCAGGCGCTCGATCCCAAGCCGGGCGAAGTCGAAACGCTGGTCGAGGAAGGCAAACGCATTGCAGGGCTCGGCCGGCTTGCGGAGGGCACGGCGCAGGTCGAAGCCCTGCTGGCTGGTGACGACGGCGGCGGCGTCACGAGCGCGCTTGCGCGCGCCCACGGGGTGCTGCGGCCACTGGTCAGTCTCGATGCGGGACTCGAGGCGGCCGCGGCCCAGCTCGACGAGGCTACGATTGCTGCGCGTGAGGCGCTGTCGAGCCTGCGCCGCTACGCCGACGCGCTCGAAGCCGATCCCGCGCGGCAGGAGTGGGTGGAGGCGCGATTGGCTGCGCTCGAAGCCGTTGCGCGCAAACACCGCGCCGACGCGCGCGAGCTGCCCGAACTGCGCGACACCCTTGCAGCAGAATTGAGCGAGCTCGATGCCAGCGCGGTCAGTGCAGCTGAACTGCAACGGCGGCTCGCCGCCGCGCGCATGCGCTACCTCGATGCGGCCGAGGCCCTCTCGAGTTCACGGCGCAAGGCGGCCGCGACGCTTGACGGCAAGGTGACCGGGCTGATGCAGTCGCTCGGCATGCCGGGCGGCCTGTTTGCGACCCGCATCGAACCGCAGGACCCACCTGTCTTTGCCGCGCACGGGAATGATGAGATCGAATTCCTCGTCAGCGCGAACCCGGGCCAGCCGCCACGACCGCTGGCCAAGGTGGCATCCGGCGGCGAACTGTCGCGCATCAGCCTGGGATTGCAGGTCGCCGCGGTCGAAGCCGCGCATCTGCCGTGCCTCGTGTTCGACGAGGTCGATGCCGGCGTTGGCGGCGCCGTGGCAGAGATGGTTGGCCGGCAGCTGCACACGTTGTCAGTGCAGGGACAAGTGCTGTGCGTCACTCACCTGCCGCAGGTTGCAGCGCAGGCCGACCAGCAAATGCGCGTGTCGAAGCACACGACCGACGGCACCACTCGCACGCGCATCGAATCGCTGGACGAAGCCGCGCGCGTCGAGGAACTGGCGCGCATGCTCGGTGGCGCCACGCTCACGGGGCGCACGCGCGAGCACGCGCGGGAGATGCTGCTGGCGGCCCGGAATGCAGCAAAGCAGGCCGCAACGCGCATTGCTGGCGCTGCCGGGAATACGGCCCCTAAGAAGAGCGCTGCGGGCGGCGCGGGCAAGCCTCGCGCACGCAGTGGCCGTGGAGCGTCAGGGCATGATCGGTGATTTCAAAGCCGAGGCCATGGGCGATCGATCGTTGACGTTGCTCGATATCCTCGTCTGAGAACTCTTCGACGTGGCCGCAGTCTATGCAGACGATGTGGTCGTGGTGCACGCCCTCGTTCAGTTCGAATACCGCCGTGCCGCCCTCGAAGTGATGCCGGGTGACCAGCCCCGCGGATTCGAATTGCGTGAGCACGCGGTAAACGGTGGCGAGGCCGATGTCCTCGTTCAGTTCGAGGAGCCGGCGATACACGTCTTCCGCGCTCATGTGGCGCACGGTCGTGCTCGCGAGGATTTCGAGAATCTTCAGGCGTGGCGCTGTGATCTTGAGTCCAGCGCGGCGCAGATGCGAAGGTTCCACGGATTGCTCCTTGCAGCCGGTGTGCCGCGCCTAAGCACGGTTGGGTTATGATCGCGGCGCATTATCTCCGGCCCGGCCCGGTAACTCCAGACAGCAGATGACCACCTTCATGAACGCGTTTTCCCGCGCTGCCTTAATAACGTTGCTGCTCGGCGGGACGCTGCTCGGTGCGGGCGGTTGCGTGTACCGGCCGAACATCCAGCAGGGCAACCTGCTCAAGGTGGAGGACATCGACCAGGTAACCGTGGGCATGACCCGCAGCCAGGTTCGCTACGTGCTCGGCACGCCGATGCTGGCCGACCCCTTCAACCCGCAGCGCTGGGATTACATTTACACGTTTCGCCGCGGCCGCGAATCTTCGATTGATCGCGCGCACTTCATCGTTCATTTTGAAGGCGACAAGGTCAGCCGTGTCGAAAAACCTGATCTGCCCGAAGCGATCAAGGTGGACAGGAAAGAAGACCTGGCGAAGACCAAGGAACTGGCCAAGGGCGCGGAGCGCGATCCCCCGCCCTCGCCTTCGATCCAGCAGCCCCAGCCCGACGCGCCGCGTCCCGGCAGCGACAACTAACCTACGGCGATTTCTTCGCGCTGCGACTTTTGCCCGCGGCCCGTTCGCGCCGTTGAGCGCGCGGATCGACGCGCAGTGGCCGATAGATCTCGACCCGGTCCCGATCCCGTAGCGGCCGGTCGGCGGCACAGGCCGCACCGAAAACCCCCAGGACCAGCGTGCGCTCGCGCAATTCCGGAAACTCATCCAACAGGCCCGATTGCTCGACCGCAGCCTGTGCCGTGAGCCCGGTCAGCGGCAATGCCAGCGTGACGAGCCGTTGGCGGTCCGGCAATGCGTAGACGACATCGACCCGCGGGCCGGCCTCACCCATTGGGGGTCGGATCCACTGTCGGAGGCGGGGAACTGGATGCCGCATGAGGGGCCGGAGAATGTTTGTGGACGGCCCGGGCCCGTGCCACGAACGCGTCGATCAACTCGCCTATGCTTTGCTCGAACGCGCGACCGAACAGCATCGAGGCCACAGGGTTCGCAAACTCGAACTTCATCTCGAGGTCAATCCTGGTGCCCGCCGTGCCGATGGCGGAGAACGACCACAACCCGTCAAGGCGCTTGAACGGACCTTCGACCAGGGTCAGGGACATCCAGTCAGGACGTTGCATCACGTTGCGCGTCGTGAACGACTGCCGGATGCCTGCCCGCTCCATGGTCATGCTGGCCTGGAGGTCGCATTCAGTCTTTTCGTGGACCTGCGCGCCGGCCACCCAAGGCAGGAATTCGCAGTAACGCTCGACGTCGACCACGAGGTCGAACATCTGTTCGGGGGAGAAGGTGACGAGCGCCGTGCGCTTGATTTCGCGGATGGACATGGTCGATTTGGGTCGCGGGCGCGCGCAGTGTATGCGGGACGGATAGAATGCGCGACCCGTATCCAAGTGCCGTCATGCCCACCCCCCGCAAGGACAAGGAACGCAAGTCCGACGAAAACCCGACGATCGCGCAGAACAAGCGCGCGCGTTACGAGTATTTCATCGAGGACAGGCTCGAAGCGGGTCTCGCGCTGCAGGGCTGGGAGGTCAAGAGCCTGCGTGCGGGCAAGGCGCAGATCACTGAAGGCTACGTCATCGTAAAGGACGGTGAAGCCTTCCTGATCGGCGCACACATCACGCCGCTGCGCACCGTCTCGACCCACATCACCGCCGACCCGACGCGCACCCGCAAACTGCTGTTGAACCGCAAGGAACTGGACAGCCTGGTCGGTGCGGTCGAGCGCAAGGGCCATACCATCGTGCCGCTGGAACTCTATTGGAGCCACGGCAAGGTGAAGATGGAAATCGGCGTAGCGAAGGGCAAACAGTCCCACGACAAGCGTGAAACCGAGAAAGACCGCGACTGGCAGCGGGAGAAGTCGCGGCTGCTGCGCAGGCGGTAGGAAGGGCAGGAAGGAAGGGCAGGAAGGGCAGGAAGCGCAGGAAGTGCCGGCTTTAACTTCCTGATCTTCCTGTCCTTCCTGTCCTTCCTGCCCTTCCTGCGCTTCCTGCCCTTGCGTTCCTCGGTACAACCCCTAAACTGATCGCGTTCACGGGGGCGACCGGTTTCGACGTGGGTCGCGAAACTCCATGTGCATGCCGAGGTGCAAGATACCTCGTTAAACTACTTGCAAACTATTAGTTGCCAACGACGACAACTACGCTCTAGCGGCTTAATCCCGCTTAACCCCCGACTGGCGTGTGCTTGTGCATCCAGACCCGGGGGACGCGCTCACAAGCTCGCGTGTCCAGTGTGCTGAGGGCTGGCTCGCTAAAACGTTCCTGAGCTGGTCGGTCATCTTCCCTGCCGCTTGGGTAGTGAACGACGAGAATCAAAAAGACGGCTAAGCATGTAGGTCCTGGAATGTAGGGCTTGCGGACGCGGGTTCGATTCCCGCCGCCTCCACCATCCCCCTGGGGACGAAGGCTCTCGAAAGAGAGCCTTTTTCTTTGGCGCGAGCCGCTTTTTTTCCTGGCCTGCTGACAACGACGCCGCTGCTACGGCTCGATTCGCGCGCCCTGTCCCGTGGCTGTTTCGCCGCTCCCGATCGGTTTGCCATCGGTGTCGAACAGCGTCACCGTGAGTCGGGAGGTGTAAGAGCGCCCATCTCCAGCAAGCTCGATTTGCTCACGGATGTCACCGTGGCCGGCCGGCATCCAGCCCCCGCCCGCTTTGATCTCCGCGAAGTCAGCTGGCGGTTTCGATGTGAAAAACCGGTAGCGCAACTCATACCGGCCAGGCGCCGTCTGTCGCCATGAGCCGTATGCAGGCGGCACGGGGGGTGCGCCGTCGTAATTTGACGACTCCAGCATCGTGCCGCCCGCGTTGAACGCATACAGCAGCTGCAGGTCTTTCACCGCCGCGAAGGCGCCCTCGTGAAACTGAACCTGTGCTTGCCATGCACCCACCAGAGGGTCCAGCGACTCGACGGGTGGAGACTTGGAACTGCTGCAGGCGGATAACACTCCGAACATCGCCAACGCGCAGGTCGCCATCGCCACGCTTCGCATACTGGTCCCCTTTTCTGGCCGACAATGGATGGCAGAGCGACTCCAGCGCACAAGCGCGCAACGGCCAGCTTAAGTGCCGTTGCCGAAGGTTACCGGCACGGGTCCGTGATGCCGGCGCGGTCGCACGACCACCGTGCCCGCCAGTTTATCGTGCCAACCCTGCTTGCGCAGATCGAAGGCCACCCAGAGGATTCCCACCATGAACGGCAGCATCGCCACGTAATACCCCGCGTAGCGACCGATCAATTGCCCCGTGCTCGGCTTCGCACCGGTCTTCGCATCCACGATTCTTGCCGAGATCGCGATCTTGCCGGGCGTCGCCTGGCGATACACCCAGAACGTCACGATGGCGATGGCGGGCAAAACCCAATTGATCAAGACATCAGCGGGGCCGCGAATCAGTGCATCAGACATCCAGTAGTCTTTGCCGTAGATCGCAGCCATCAACGGCAGGCATACGATCAACACCAGCAGCGTGTCGATCAGCGCTGCGCCCACGCGCAGCCAGAAGCCCACGTACTCGAGGTCTGCAGTGTTTGCGAGCGAGCTTGAATCGTGCACGTGATCTCCATCGCGAAAAGGCATGACGCAGGACCTCGCGCAAGCGAGGTGAGCCGGAATCAGGCGGCGCTGATACCGGTCGGCTCGTACGCGGCTGTGAATGGTGCCGCGACCCCGACCACCTCGACCGGCGTGCCGTTCAGGACGGCGGTGCCGGTGAGTGCGTCGACGCGCTGGTCGTCTACGAGGTCGTTGATGCTCACGCCCGCGTTTGCGCTCGCCACTGCCAGCTTGACGCCCGCACGGCCATGGCCCCATCCATGCGGCAGGCTGACCACGCCGGCTTCAATGTCCGGTGTGACTTCAACCGCGACCTGCACCGAACCGACGCGTGACGTAACCGTCGCCATTGCGCCGTCGTGCAGATTGCGCGCCACCGCGTCGTCGGGGTGCATCAGCAACGTGCAGCGTGGCTTGCCCTTCACCAGTCGCTGGCTGTTGTGCAACCAGGAGTTATTGCTGCGCACGTGCCGGCGACCGATCAGCAGCAGGGGCGGCACGGGCTCGAGCAACGCTGCGCGCGCGCGTGCGAGATCCGCCAGGAAAAGCGCGGGCGCCAGCTCGAGTCGCTTGTTGTTTGATGCCAGTCGACGCGGAAACGCCTGCTCCAGCGGCCCAAGGTCGAGGCCATTGGGTTCCGCCAGCAGGCGCTGCAGCGTGACTCCTGCCGGACGCCGATCCGGCGCCGACAGCAACTTGCGCAGCGCGCCGAAACCCGGCAGCGCGCCGAGCAGCTTCAGCTTGCCTGCGTTGGGCAGGCCGTAGCGTCCGGTCTTCAGCATCCAGTCCAGTGTGCCGTCGGGGCCGAGCCGCCGCGCAATGACGTCTTTGCCCTTGAGCGCGAGCTTCGCCCCGAGTGCACGCGGGGGCTTGCGCACGCGGCGCGCAATCTCGGCGAGGATTTCGTGGTCGTGCAGCGCGTCCGCGGGCTTCTCGAACAACGCCGGCGAATACTTCACGACGTTACGCACCGCGAAGCCGCCCAGCGCGATGTCGTAATGACTGCGCTCCAACGGACTGACGGGCGGCAGGATCAGGTGCGCGTGGCGTGACGACTCGTTCACATACAGGTCGATCGCGACCATGAAATCAAGTTGCGCCAGCGCCGCGTCGAGCTGGCCACCGTTCGGCGTCGACAAAACCGGATTGCCGGCAAACGTGAAGAGCGCACGCACCTGGCCCGCGCCTGGCGTCGTGATTTCCTCTGCCAGCGCGGCGACGGGCAGTTCGTTCGAGAACTCCGGCAGCTTGCGCACCCGCGAATGAAACTTGCCGTAGTGCCCGCGTGAACCGTAGGCACGCGTCAGGTCGACGGCCGGTTCGGCAAACATCATGCCGCCCTCACGGTCGAGATGGCCGGTCACCGCGTTCAGGCAATAGATCAGCCACAGCGTGAGCCCGCCAAATTCCTGCGTGCACGCCCCGACGCGGCCATAGACCAGCGCACGCGGTTCGTTCACGAGTTCGTGCGCCAGCGCAACGATGCGCGACTGCGGCAAGCCCGTGCGCGCGGCCAGTTGCAACGGGTCGAAACCGAGCACGGCCTCCCGCAATGCATCGAGGCCGTCGCTGTGCGGTGCAAGGTGCGCGGTATCCACCCGGCCCCGCGTGAACACCTCGTGCAACAGCGCGAGCAACAGGAACACGTCCGTGCCAGGACGGATGCCCAGGTACTCGTCCGCAATCGCAGCCGATTCCGTGCGGCGCGGATCAACGACCACGAAGCGCCCTCCGCGCGCGTGCAGCGCGTCGATGCGTTTCTCGAACCCGGGCGCTCCCATGATCGACCCCGCGGACGCGACAGGATTGCCGCCGATGCACACGAACAACTGCGTGCGGTCGACGTCAGGCACTGGCATGAGGAACTGGTGCCCGAACATCGCCCACGACGCGACCATGTGGGGCAACTGGTCGACGCTGGTCGCCGAGTAAAGGTTCTGCGTGCGGAAGGCGCGGATGAAATCGCCGATGCCGAGCATGGCGCCGAGGTTGTGCACCGTGGGATTGCCCGCATACAGCGCGATGGCGTCGTTGCCATGCTTGGCGCGGATGTCGGCGACGCGCGATTCGATTTCAGCGAACGCGGCGGCCCACGAGATCTGTTCCCATCCGTCAGCGGATCGCTTGAGCGGCGCTCGCAGCCGGTCCGGATCCTCGTGCAGATCCTTGAGCGCGACGGCCTTGGGGCAGATGTGGCCCTTGCTCAGCACGTCATCGCGATTGGGCTTGATCGACAGCACCTCGCCATTGCGGTGCTCGATCACGATGCCGCACATCGCCTCGCAGAGGCAGCAGGTGCGGCGATGGAAACCTTCGTTCGTCATCACCGCTCCCATGCGTGGCACTGCGTCAGGCCGCCCAGCGGCGATACAGCCCCAGGCCGCCGAGCAACACCAGCAGGCCGAAGCCGAAATGGCCGCCACCCCCACCGTTGTTGTTGTTGTTCTTCTTCTGTCCGCAGCGCGTGTTGCCCGTCACGGTGTCGCCCGCTGCGCTGTAGCGCCAGATCGTCCCGTAACTGCAGTTACCCGCGCTGCCGGTCGATCCCAGGAACACGCCCGGTCCCGTTTCGAGGACGCGGCTCGCGGGACCCGTGCCGTCTTTCGCTTCGAAACTGTACAACAACGAAAAGTTGGTGCCGGCGCGATCAAGCGAGAAAAACCCGCCGAGCGAGCTGACGACTCCGGCCGTTGTCACGCCGCCCGCCGAGGTGGTGCCGTACAACTTCCCGTCGGTGCCGAGCGTGAGTTCCCCGAGTGGCCGCGAGCCGTCGGTGTTGTTGAACGCGCGCAGCACCGTAAACGTGGAGCCGTCCGCCGGTATTGCGTAGATCACGCCATATCCGTTCGGCCCGCCCTGGGTGGTCGTGCCGTAGAACACGCCGTCATTCCCCGAGACGAGACCGCTGAACGGCAGCGAGCCGTCGGCGTTTTTTGCCAGGCTGCTGGCGTCGGTGGTGGTCGCTGAAAAGTCATGCAGCACGGCGAAACCGCTGCCGTCCGAGGCCAGGCGGTAGACCGTGCCGCGGCCATTGGTGCCGCCACTCGTTGCGGTGCCATAGAGAATGCCGTTGGAGTCCTGCACCAGCGGGCCAGCCGGCCCGGCGCCGTCCACCGTGATGGTCTTGTTCTCCGGCGTCGGGGTTCCTGTCGGAGGCGGGAACGTGTCGGCCGCAAACGTGTGCAGCAGCTTGAAGTCGGTGCCGTCGCGCGACACCTTGTAAACGGTGCCGGTGCCGTTCGCGCCGCCGCCGCGGGCAACTCCGTACAGGTAGCCGTCGCTGCCTTCCAGGAGTTCGCCTTCCGGGTAGGCGCCGCTCGTGTTGATCGCGTTGAGTTCCGCGTTGACGCTGGTGATCGGCGCAAAACGGTAGATCACCTGGAAGCCAGTACCGTTCAGGCCCAGCTTGAAGACGGTGCCGGCCCCCGCGGAGTCGCCCGCCTTGCCAAACTTGGTGGTTCCGTACAGCAGGCCGTCGCTGCCCAACGTAAGTCCGGCTCCAGGCGCAACACCGTCTTCGGGCAGCAGCTGATAGAGCGTACGCACGTCCGCGCCGTCGACCGTTGCGCGATAAATCAAGCCGCCGGTGATCGACGTCCCTGCGCTGCTGGTGCCGTACAGGGCACCGTCGGGACCTTTGATGATGTTGCCGACAGGGTTGGACAGGCTGAATGCGACGACGGTCGAGACCGCAGGCACCGCCTGCACGACGCCTGCCATGGCAAAAAGGCCCAGCGCGCACAGCGCCGGTGCGGAACGGATACGGGACATCAGATCGGTGACTCCTGGACCCGGCGGAAGGCCGGGCACGCTGCTTGGTGGTGAATTGTGCCGCACTTCGCCCCTTGCCGCCAAAGTGGGAGAATGCGCGCCCCGATTTGAGACAGCCCTGACCTTGATCCAGTTCCGCCAGTTGACCCTGACGCGCGGCGTGCGCCGCTTGATCGAGGACGCGTCGCTGCAGATCCACTCCGGCTGGCGGGTCGGCGTGATTGGCGCCAACGGCAGCGGCAAGTCCAGCCTGTTTGCGCTGCTGCGCGGGGAACTGCAGAGCGAGGCAGGCAGTTGCGACGTGCCGCGTGACTGGCGCATCGCCTCGGTTGCGCAGGAGACGCCTCCGCTGCGGCAGCCCGCAATCGAGTTTGTCCTGGACGGTGACCAGGAACTGCGCCGGATCGAGCAGGCCCTGGGCGCTGCCGACGCGGCGCACGACGGCCCGCTGCTTGCGAACCTGCACGTGCAGCTCGAGGGAATCGACGGCTACAGCGCCCGTGCACGCGCCGCCGCGCTGCTGGCTGGTCTCGGCTTCTCGACAACCGACCTCGAGCGTCCCGTCGCCGATTTCTCCGGCGGCTGGCGCATGCGCCTCAACCTCGCCCAGGCGCTCGTCAGCCGGGCGGAGCTCATGCTGCTCGACGAACCCACCAACCACCTCGACCTCGACGCGGTGATCTGGCTCGAGCGCTGGCTCGCGTCTTACCGCGGCACGCTGCTGCTGGTGTCGCATGACCGCGACTTCCTCGACGGGACGGTCACGCACGTCGCTCATCTGGAACGGGCGGTCCTGACGCTGTACACGGGCAATTACACGGCGTTTGAAACCCAGCGCGCGGCACGGCTTGCCGTGCAGCAGGCGATGTTCGAGAAACAGCAGCGCGAGATCGCGCACATGACGAGCTTCGTCGAACGGTTTCGCGCCAAGGCGAGCAAGGCGCGGCAGGCGCAGAGCCGGCTCAAGGCGCTCGACCGGCTCGAGCACATTGCCGCTGCGCACGTGGACACGCCGTTCGACTTCGAATTCCCCGAGCCATTGCGCGCGCCGGATCCGCTGCTCACGCTCGAAGACGCCAGCCTCGGCTACGGTGAGCGCGCGATCGTCGAACGCGTGCAGTTGTCGTTGCGACCCGGCGCGCGCTTAGGCCTGCTCGGGCCGAACGGCGCCGGCAAATCCACGCTGATCAAGTCGCTCGCGGGCGACCAGCCGTTGCTGGCCGGTCGTCGCGTGGCGGGCCACGGCCTGGCGGTGGGCTATTTCGCGCAGCACCAGGTCGAGCAGTTGCATGGCGACGAGTCGCCACTGCGACACCTCATCGCGCAGGACCCGCGTGCCCGCGAGCAGGACCTGCGCAACTACCTCGGCGGTTTCGACTTCCGTGGCGACATGGCCGATGCGCCGATCGAGCCGTTCTCAGGCGGCGAGAAGTCTCGGCTCGCCCTCGCCCTGCTCGTCCGGCGCAGGCCTAACCTGCTGCTGCTCGACGAGCCGACCAATCACCTCGACCTCGAGATGCGTCACGCATTGACGCGCGCGCTTGCGGGCTATGAAGGCAGTCTCGTGCTCGTTTCGCACGATCGCTCGCTGCTGCGCACGGTGTGCGACAGCTTCTTGCTGGTGGCGGACGGCCGCGCGGCGCCTTTCGACGGCGACCTCGAAGACTATCTCGCGTGGCTCATTGCGCGACGCGACAGCGCACCCGGGGACGCCGCGACGATGAGCGCGGCGGAGCAGCGCGAAAACCGCAAGTCGCAGCGGGATACGGCAGCCGCGGAGCGCCAGCAGAAGCTGGCCCTGCGGCGGCCCTTGCTTAAAGAGTCGAGCCAACTCGAAACGAAGATGGCGCA
Organism: Gammaproteobacteria bacterium; assembly: GCA_031404015.1. Lineage (GTDB taxonomy): Bacteria > Pseudomonadota > Gammaproteobacteria > Steroidobacterales > Steroidobacteraceae > RPQJ01. The sequence goes on from JANNGT010000003.1 coordinate 18,911, forward strand.
GCTCGAGGCTGAACGCCGTGCCCTCGAGACCAAGCTTGCCGACCCGCAGTTTTATGCGCAGGCCGCGTCTGCTGACGTGCAGGCCACGAGTCGGCGCTGCGCCGAAGTCCTCGCACAGCTTGGCGAGGTGGAGGAGCGCTGGCTCGAGGTGCACGCAGTGCTCGAGCAGATCGACGCCGCCTAGTCCGGGCGCAGCACGACCTTGCCCACGGCGCGTCGCTGTTCGATGGAGCCAAACGCTTCGGCGTACTCTTCGAGTGGATGCACGGCGCCGATCACGGGCTTGAGCTTGCCCGCCTCGAACAACTGCCACAGTTCGCGTACGTTCTGTTGTTGCACCTGTGGCTCGCGCTGCGCGAACGACCCGAAAAACACGCCGATCAGCGCAGCGCCTTTCAGCAGCAGCAGGTTCATCGGGATTTTCGGGATGTCGCCCGCGGCAAAACCAACGACGAGGTAGCGGCCTTTCCAGGCGAGGCTGCGCACCGCGGGTTCGGCATACGGGCCGCCGACCGCGTCGTAGACCACGTCGACGCCCTTGCCCGCGGTGATGTCCTTGATCCGCTCGCGCAGGTCTTCCTGCGAGTAGTCGATGCAGTGGTCGGCGCCCAGCCGTCGCGCCACGTCGAGCTTCGCTTGCGTGCTGGCAGCCGCGATCACCTGTGCGCCCATTTGCCTGGCGAGTTCAATGGCGGTCGTGCCGACACCGCTCGCCGCGCCGAGCACGAGCACCGTCTCGCCCGCGGCCAGGTGCGCGCGCTGCTTCAGTGCGTGGTAGCTCGTGAAATACGTGACGCAGACACCGCAACCCGATTCGAAGTCGAGCGTCGACGGCAGCGGTAACAGGTTCTGCTGCGCGACCACGGCGCGACTGGCCGCGCCACCACCGCCCGCGTAGGCGATGACGCGATCGCCGACCTTGTGCCCACGCACCTCAGCGCCAACGGCCGCGATCGTGCCGGCAAGCTCCATGCCGGGAATGAAAGGCAGTGGCGGGCGCACCTGGTACAGGCCGCGCAGCAGCAGCAGGTCCGGAAAATTGAGCGCCGTGGCCGCGACGTCGACCAGCACCGAGTCCGGCGTGAGCTGCGGCTCGGGCCAGTCCTGCTCGAGCTTGAGCCCGTCGATTCCGTCGAGCGAATGGCAGACGAGCGCTTTCATCGTGTGTCCTCAGGTTGCGGTGCGGCCGGGCTGCCCATCGAGCGTAGAGCCCCATTCCACTTGCAGCAAGGCTGCGTCGAGGTCGTCGTGATAGCCGCCGGGACCGACGAGATCAAGCAGCCCTGCTTTTTCGAGCTTGCCCTTTACTCGCGGATTGGCCCCGCACAACATGACCGCCACGCCGCGGCGCTTGAGGCCGCGCAGCGCTTCCTCGAGGCTCTGGATGCCCGTGATATCGATGAACGGCACGCGCTGCAACACGAGGATCAGTTGCCGGGGATCGGTGTGCGTCTGCGCGAGCGAGCGCTCGAACGTGTCGACGGCACCGAAGAAGAACGGCCCATCGATCGAATAGACCATCACGCCCGCCGGCAGCTTCTGCCAGCGGCGCTTCGTGAGCGCGGCGTCGAGTTCAGCCCCGCCGAGCTGCGCCACTTCGACCGACGTGGACATGCGCCGCAGGAACTGGAACATCGCAAGGATCACGCCCACGTTGACCGCGAGGACGAGGTCGCCAAAAACCGTCAGCAGGAACGTGATCAGCAACACGGCCACGTCGGCGCGGGGCGCGCGGCGCACCATGCGCGCGAAGTGCCGCACTTCGCTCATGTTCCACGCCACGACGAACAGCACGGCGGCGAGCGCCCCGAGCGGCACGTACTCCGCGAGCGGCGCGAGGAACAGCAGCACCAGCACCAGCGTCAACACATGGAACAAGCCCGCGAGCGGCCCGGAGCCGCCGTTGCGCACATTGGTTGCGGTACGCGCGATCGCGCCCGTCGCGGCGAAGCCGCCGAACAGCGGCGCAGCCAGGTTGGCAATGCCCTGCCCCACCAGCTCCTGGTTCGAGTCGTGGCGCGTGCCGGCCATGCCGTCCGCGACCACCGCGGACAACAAGGACTCGATCGCGCCGAGCATCGCGATCGTGAAGGCAGGGCCCAGCAGTTCGAGCACGCGTGGCAACGTGATGACCGGCAATGAGAAGCTGGGCAGGCCCAGCGGAATGCCGCCAAACTCGGTGCCGATCGTCGCGACGCCCGGAAACCGGAAGTACGCCTGCGCGCCGGTGGCGAGAATCAGCGCGACGAGCGGGCCTGGCACGCGCTTGAACCCGGGCACGCGCGACGAAAAGGTCACCGCCGCGAGGCTCGCGACCGCGATGGCCGCCGTCATCCAATGCGTTTGCGGCATCACCTGCAGCAATGCCCAGACCTTTTCGTGGAGGTGCTCGCCGCCCGTGACGGGCAGGCCGAGGAAATAGCGCCACTGGCCGACGAAGATGATCACCCCGATGCCCGCGGTGAACCCCGTGATCACGGGATCGGGGATGAAACGGATGATGCTGCCCATGCGCGTGAGGCCGAGGGCAAGCAGGATGACCCCGGCCATGAAGGTGGCGATCTGCAGGCCATCGATGCCGTGCTTGGCCGTGACGCCCGCGAGGATCGCGATGAACGCGCCCGTGGGTCCGGCGATCTGCAGCCGGGTGCCGCCGAACAACGAGACGAGGCCGCCCGCGATGATCGCGGTGTAGATGCCTTGCTCAGGCTTGGCGCCAGAGGCGATGGCGAACGCCATGGCCAGCGGCAATGCGACGACGCCCACCACGAAGCCTGCTATGAGGTTGCGCAGCCAATGCTCGCGCTTGAACAACCCCGCCAGCCAGGCTTCGCGGATCGCGATCATGTCTTAATCAGGTGCGGACCGAGTTCATCGAGTGAATGGCACCCAAGCAGCGTCATCGTGCGTTCCATCTCGATGCGCAGCAGGCTGAGCGCATGCGACACGCCCGCCTCGCCCCCGGCGGCCAGTCCATAGAGCGGCGGGCGACCCAGCATGACCGCATCCGCACCAAGCGCGATTGCCTTGAGCACGTCGGACCCGCGGCGGAAGCCGCCGTCGACGATGAGCGCAAGTCGATCGCCCACCTCCGCCGCGCACTGGCCCACCAGTTCGATTCCCGTCGCGCAGGAGTCGAGCTGCCTGCCGCCGTGGTTGGAGAGGACGATGCCGTCGGCACCGGCTTCGATACTGCGCCTGGCATCCTCGACACACAGGATGCCTTTGAGCACGAGCTTGCCGCGCCAACGCGCACGCATGCGTTCGATGTCGGCCCAGCTCAGCGTGGGATTGATCTGTGTGCCCATGAACCGCACGCCCTGCAGGGCCGAGCGTGCGCCGGCGGGCAGGAACTCCGTGAGGTTGGCGAATTCGGGCGCGCCCTTTGGCAGCATCACCTGCCACAGCCAGCGCGGGTGCAGCAGCACGTCGAGCAGGCTCGACGGGCTCAGTTTGAGCGGCCGCGAATAACTGCGCTGGTCCCATTCCCTGGCACCCAGCGCCGGCACGTCCACGGTGACGACGAGCTTGTCGCAACCGGCCGCTTGCGCGCGGTCGATCAGGCGGTCGGAGGTCTTCTGGTCCTTGAGCGGATACAACTGGAACCAGGCGGGCCGCTGCAGTTGCGGATTGAGGGCCACGACGTCGTAGTTGCTGACGGTGCTGAGCGTAAAGGCAATGCCTGCAGCCTCCGCTGCCTTGGCGAGCGCGAGATCGCCCTGCGGCCAGATCATGCCATTGAAGCCAGTGGGCGCGATGATCAGCGGCGACTGCAGCGCGTCGCCGAGCACTTCGCGGGCAAGGCTCGGCAACCCAGTGCCCGCCAGCATGCGCGGCAGCCACGTGATCCGCTCGAAGATCGAGCGATTGCGCCGCAGCGACACCTCGTCTTCGGCACCGCCTTCGAGGTATTCCATTTCGAAGCGCGGCAGGCGGTTCTGCGCGATGCGGCGCAGCTCCTCGATCGACAGCGCGCGGCGAAAATCGGTCCCCGCATAGAACTGCCGCGTCATCGGAGTGCGCCGTCCTGCACCATCTGCGTAATTCGGGTCGCTGTCTCGAGCGCGCGCAGGCCGTCCTCGCCAGTGACCACCGGCGGCGTGCCCTCGCGCACCGACTTGATGAATGCCTCGATCTCGAACAGCAGCGCGTCGCCCTGGTCGTACGACCGTTCCTCGATCACCACCTGGCCCTTGGCCAGGTCCGACCCGGCGGGCGGCTTCCGCACCACGGTCAGCACTTTCTGCTGCAGGTCGATCGAGATGTACGCGTCGTCCTGGAACAGCCGCAGCTTGCGCTCCATCTTCATGCTGACGCGGCTCGCGGTGGTGTTGGCCACGCAGCCGTTCGCATAACGGATTCGGGCATTGGCAATGTCGAGGCCGGCGGAGAACACGGACGAGCCGACTGCATCGATCGAGACGATCGGCGCGCCGACCAGGCTCTGGATCAGGTCGATGTCGTGGATCATGAGGTCGAGCACCACGTTGACGTCGGTGCCGCGTTCCTTGAATGGGGCGAGCCGGTGCGACTCGACGAATTGCGGCGTGCGCAACGTGCCGGCCAGCGCGAGGATCGCGGCGTTGAAGCGCTCCAAATGCCCCACCTGCAAGACGCGGCCCGTGCGTGCCGCGGTGTCCACCAGGTTGCGTGCTTCCTCGAGCGTGGTCGTGATGGGTTTTTCGACCAGCACGTGGATGCCGTGCTCGAGGCAGTCCCGGGCGATCGGGTAATGCAGCGGCGTCGGCGTGGCGATGCTGACGGCATCGACCTGGCCAAGCAGGTCGCGGTAATCCGCCACGGCCCGACAACCGACTTCCGCCGCCACCTTGTCGCGGTTGTCGGCATTGGCGTCGGCCACGGCGACCAGTTCGACGTCCGGCAATGACGCGTATTTCTGTGCGTGGAACCGGCCAAGGTAGCCAACGCCGATCACTGCCGTCCGCACTTTCTGCATCGCGTGATAATACGCAATGACGGCTCTTGCGGCCGGTGCGTCTTACCCTCACGATCACTTGCATGGATTCACGCCGCACCTCGCTTTGGCTGCTGGCCACCCTGGCGTTCGGGGTGCTGGTGCTGCCGTTTCTCGTGCACTTGACGGGCACGCGTGTGCTCGGCCCTTACCCGGACGGCGGCGCAGGGGCCTTTTTCATTGACTACCTGCGCGGGCTGGCGACCTTTCGCTGGTATTCGTGGGTGCTCGCGCTGGGGCCTGTCTTGATCATGCTCGTGTGGCGTATGCTCGCCGGAGTGGGAAAGCACGCGGGAGGGTAGGAAGCGATGGAAATTGGAACGCGGTTGCAGCGTTGGTGGCAGCGCATGCGTGGCGAGGTGCCAGCGCCCGCCAGGCCCGACCGCCCTGCAGTCGGAGGATCCGCGCCCACAGCCGCACGCACGGCCACCCGGATCGAAGGATCGGGGCCCGCTGGCGAACTCAATCTCTCGGTAGAAGGCGCTCCCACGGCAGCCAAGTCGGGCAACGGGCCGCGACACCGGTCCGCGGGCTTCGATCCCTATTCCAATTCAGGTGGGCATGCCAAACCGCGCGGGTGGGAAAACGTTTCACGGAAGTGACCCAGCTCGAAACGCTGGCGTGCGTCGCCCTCAGCCTCGGGTAGACGCGTACAGCACCGCCAACCCGGCCAGTACACCCCACATCACCCCCTGTGCCCAGCGGCGCCACGGTGCATTGCGCGCCTGGCCGATGAAACTGACGGCCGCCAGCGTGGTCAGAAGCACGAAGATGCCCGAATACCGCGCCAGCAACGGCAGTTCCTCGCGAAACCGCGGGGTTTCGTCAGCCAGCAAGAGAAAAATGACCAGCGTTGCGCACAGGCCGAACGTGATGGCGACTGACGATCCGAGCACAATGGCGTTCAATACGGTGAGGGGTCGCACGGATTCGCTCGCTTTGGGGTGGGGTCGGCGCTTGCTTGGGTGCCGGGGTGTCTCTAGCCTAGTCTTACCGCAAGGCTGTTCGTGCCTGCCGCCCAGTTCGATGCTTGCCGAGGAAATTTCAATTGTATCAGCCCACTGAACAGGGACCGTCCCCTACGCCCTCCCCCCAGGCCGCGCGGCGCGGGGTCAATCGTGCCGGGGCCGTGGTGCTCGTGGCACTGCTGGTTGCCGTAGGCAGCCTGCTCGTCGGCACCACGCGGTCTCCCTCCTCGACGGCAAACGCCACCACGACCGGGGAATTTGCACCCACTGAGCGCCAGTCCAAGGTCGCCCGGCTGGTGAGCAGCATGTTCGAGCGCTCGCACTACCGGCAGGCCCCGGTCAACGACCCGGTGTCGTCGCTCGTGCTGGACCGCTACCTCGAATCGATCGATGGCAGCCGCAGCTACTTCCTCGCAAGCGACATCCAGGAGTTCGAGCAGTATCGCTACGAACTCGACGACGCCATCACCACGGGCAAGCTCGAACCTGCGTTCGCAATCTTCAACCGCTTCCAGGAGCGTAATCGCGAGCGCATGGCCTACGCGATCAAGTTGCTCGACACCGAGCCTGACTTCGCGCTGGACGAAAGCTTCGAGTTCGACCGCGAGCACGCGCCCTGGCCGGTCACGAAGGCTGAACTCGACGACGTCTGGCGCAAGCGCGTGAAGAACGATGCCCTGTCGCTGATGCTCACCGACAAGACCTGGCCGGAAACGCGCGACATCCTCAGGAAGCGCTACGAGCGCGTCGGCAAGCGTTCGGAACAGATCAGCGGCGACGACGTCTTCGAAAACTTCATGAACGCGTTCGCGCACGTGTTCGACCCGCACTCCAGCTATTTCTCGCCGCGCAACTCCGAGGAATACCGCATCCAGATGAGCCTGTCCTACGAGGGCATCGGTGCCTCGCTGCAGTCGATCGACGACTACGTGACGATCATGGAGATCCTGCCGGGCGGTTCGGCGCAGCAGAACGGCGAACTCAAGGCCCAGGACCGTATTCTGGCCGTGGGCCAGGGCAAGGACGGCAAGATGGTCGACGTGGTGGGCTGGCGGCTCGACGACGTCGTGCAGCTGATCCGTGGACCGAATGGCTCGTTCGTGCGCCTGCAGGTCCAGCCGGGTAACGCGCCTCCAGGCACGCAGGAGCACCTGCTGGTGCTGCCGCGCTCGAAGATCACGCTGGAAGCCCAGGCGGCCAAGAAAGAGATCCGCAAGGTGAAGCGCGGCGACAAGGAACTCAAGGTCGGCGTGATCACGGTGCCGTCCTTCTACCAGGACTACAACGCCCGTGCCGCCGGTGACGAGGACTACCGCAGCACCACGCGCGACGTGCACAAGCTGCTCGACGAGATCAAGGCCGAAGGCGGCGTCGACGGACTCGTGCTCGACCTGCGCGCGAACGGCGGCGGTCATCTGTCCGAGGCGATCGGGCTCGTCAACCTGTTCGTGCCGAAGGGCCCGGTCGTGCAGTTGCGCGAAACGGGCGGTCGCGTCGAAGTGCTCGAGTCGGAAGACAAGCAGGTGGCGTACGACGGCCCGCTCACGATCCTGGTCGATCGCTTCAGCGCGTCTGCCTCGGAAATCTTCGCTGCGGCGATGCAGGATTACGGGCGTGGCCTCGTGATCGGCCAGGAAACCTATGGCAAGGGCTCGGTGCAGAACCTGTACCCGCTCGACCGCTATGCGCTCGGCCAGGACCCCGGCTACGGGCAACTCACAGTGACCATCGGCATGTATTACCGCGTCACAGGCGACAGCACCCAGAACCGCGGCGTGATGCCCGACCTCACCCTGCCCTCGCCGATCAGCGTCGAGGAAGTGGGCGAGAGTTCGCGCGACGGGTCGTTGCCGTGGAACCGTATCCGCTCGGCCACGTTCAGCCGGGAAGGCGCCTACGCCACCCTCCTGCCCGAACTCCAGCGTGAACACGATGCCCGCATCGCCGGCGACGCCAATTTCCAGTACGCGCTCAGGGAGATCTCGGCGATCGAGCAGATGCGCACGGAGAAGTCGGTGTCGCTGAACCTGGCGAAGCGCAAGGCTGAACGCGAAACCCGCACCCAGGAGCAGCTGTCGCGTGAGAACGCGCGGCGCAAGGCGCTCGGCGAGCCCGAGCTGAAGGTGGCGACCGAGATGAAGGATCCGCCGCCGGACGCCGTGCTCGGGGAGGCCGCGCAGGTCACGGCCGACCTGTCGCAGCTGGAGCCGCGGTTCCTGGCCCGGGCCAACGACCCGACAGCAAAAACAGACTGACCGTTGGTTCAATCTGGTGCGCCCCGCCCGGCATCCCCGGGCTGGGGAGCCCTATCGACGGGCTGTTGGTGTTGTACTTGACTACAACACTAAAGTTTCCTACCATTGTCCGCAGTTCGAACCTATCCACAGGGGCTTGCGGGCCATGATCACTCTCTCACCGACCACCAGCACATCCGGCAACCGATGGCGATGGCTGGTCGTGGTCATCCTGGCGGGGGCACTCGTCACCGGCTGCGGCAAGGGCAAAGCCAAGGACAAGGAAGGCGCGGACAAGGTGACCGCCGTTCCGGTCGAGACGCAGTCGCTCAAGCGAGCCGAGATGCTCGCGGTGTATTCGGGCACGGCACCGATCGAAGCCCACGAAGAGGCCGTCGTCGTCGCCAAAGTCGGGGGTGAAGTCCGGCAGATTTATGTCGAGGAAGGTGACTCCGTGCAGCCCGGGCAGCTGCTCGCGCGGCTGGACGGCGATCGTCTGCGTCTCACGCTGGCACAGACCGACGCCAACCTGCGCAAGCTCGAGCGCGATTACACGCGCACGCTCGAACTCGCCGAAAAAGGGCTCGTGCCGAAAAGCACCGCCGAGAACACGCAGTTCGACCTCGATGCGCTGCGCGCCGCTTACGCGAGCGCGAAGCTTGAACTCAATTACACGGAGATACGCGCGCCCATCAAGGGGGTGATCTCGCTGCGCAACATCAAGGTCGGCAACACGATCAAGCCGAACGACCCCACGTTCACCGTGACCGACCTCGACCCGCTGCTCGCGTACGTGCACGTGCCCGAGAAGGAATTCCGCAAGATCGCGCCGCAACAGAACGCCGAGGTGGTGGTCGACGCGCTGGGCGGCGAGCGCTTCGTCGGCAGCATTTCGCGCATCAGCCCGACCGTCGACCCGCAGACCGGGACGTTTCGTGCCCGCGTCGAGGTGGTCGATCCGTCGCGACGGCTGAAGCCCGGCATGTTCGCGCGCGTCAACATCGTCTACGAGCGGCGCCAGGATGCGCTGCAGCTGCCGCGCTCGGCGATTCTCGACGCGGACGGCACGCAATCGGTTTTCGTGATTGCGAACGACAAGGCCGAACAACGCGTGATCAAGACCGGACTGTCGAATGGCGGCTGGATCGAGGTGACCGCAGGGCTCAAAGGCACCGAACAGGTCGTTACGGTCGGGCAGGCGGGCCTCAAGACGGGCACGCAGGTCAAGGTCGTAGGCGACGTTGCGCCGCCCAAGGCCGCCGCCGCGGTCGCGTCGGAAAAGATCCAGGCCAAGTAAAGGCTGGAACCCATGCTCAAGCACGTGATCGATTTTGCGATCCAACGCCGCGTGACCATCGTGATGTTCACGATCGCGATCGCCCTCTTCGGCTTCGTGTCGCTGTCGCGACTCAAGCTGAACCTGCTGCCGGACCTGTCGTACCCCACGATCACGATCCGCACCGAACTGCCGGGCGCCGCGCCGCTCGAGGTCGAGACGCTGGTCAGCCGCCCGACGGAGGAAACGGTCAGCATCATCCGCAACGTGCGCGAGGTGCGCTCGGTCTCGCGCGCCGGGCAGTCGGACGTGACGCTCGAGTTCGTCTGGGGCACCGACATGGACATCGCGGGCATCGACGTCCGCGAAAAACTCGACCTGCTGCAACTGCCGCTGGAGGCAAAGCGGCCGCTGCTGCTGCGCTTCGACCCGTCGAGCGAGCCCGTGCTGCGCCTCGCGCTGATGGACGAGGCGGCGCAGGCCGGCTCGGCCGATTCCATCGAACGCCTCAAAGCGCTGCGGCGTTTCGCCGAGGATCGCCTCAAGCCCGATCTCGAAGCCGTCGAAGGCTCGGCCGCGGTCAAGGTCAGCGGTGGTTTCGAGGATGAAGTGCAGGTGTTCGTCGACCAGCAGAAGCTCGCCCAGCTCGGCCTGTCGATCGACGTCGTCACGCGGCGCATACGCGCCGAGAACGTGAACCTGTCGGGCGGCCGCCTCGAACAGGGCACACAGCGCTTCCTGGTGCGCACCCTGAACGAGTTCGGGAGCGTCGAACAGATGGCGAACGCCATCATCGCCACCAAGGACGGCCAGCCCGTTTACCTGCGCGACGTCGCCAGCGTCACGCGCGGCTACAAGGATCGCGAGGCCATCACGCGTGTCAATGGCAAGGAATCGATCGAACTCGCGGTCTACAAGGAAGGCGACGCGAACACCGTCGCACTCGCCGACGGCGTGCGTGCCCGCATCAAGGAGCTGGAGCAGAACCTGCCGGCGGGCAGCAAATTGCAGCAGGTGTACGACCAGTCGACATTCATCAGCGCCGCGATCAGCGAAGTCAAGACTTCCGCATTGATCGGCGGCTTGCTGGCCATCCTGGTGCTGTACGCCTTCCTGCGCGATGCGCGGGCCACGCTGATCAGCAGCATCGCGATCCCCGTGTCGGTGCTCGGCACGTTCGTGCTGATGTACGCGTTCGACATCACGCTCAACATCATGTCGCTGGGCGGCATCGCGCTTGCGGTCGGCATGCTCGTGGATAACGCAGTGGTCGTGCTGGAGAGCATCGTGCGCCGGCACGAGCAGGGACTCGACCGGCAGGAAGCGGCTCGACTCGGCACGGCCGACGTCGCGGGCGCGGTCTTCGCCGCAACGCTGACGTCCGTGGCGGTGTTCGCTCCCATGATCTTCATCACCGGCATTGCCGGCCAGCTGTTCAAGGACCAGTCGCTCACCGTCGCCTTTGCGCTGAGCTTTTCGTTGCTGGTCGCGCTCACCCTGGTACCGATGCTTGCGGCGGGGCGTGCGCGCGTAGCCGCGGCGTCGGATGCACAGGGGGCGAGCGCAGCCAAGCCCCTCGGCCGCGTGGGTCGCGGCTTGTCTGCCGCCGGCGCGGGCCTCGGGCGAGTCGGCGGCTGGATCTCGAACGGCTGCAGGTTCCTGCTGAGCCCGCTCGTCAACGGCACGCAGGCTGTCAATCGCTGGGCCGACCGCAAGTACCCGCCCGCAATCAGCTGGGCGCTGGCGCACCCCGGCAAGGTCATCGGCACCGCGGTCCTGGCGTTTGTGCTGACGATGACGCTGATCCTGCCGCGGCTCGGGACGGAGCTGATCCCGCAGATGTCGCAGGGTGAATTCAACGTCGACCTGCGGCTGCCACCGGGCACGCCGCTCGAACAGACCGATCGCGCGGTGCTGGCGACGCAGAGCGCGAGCGACCAGCTCGGCAACGTCGCGCTGGCCTACAGCGTGGCCGGCACCGGTAATCGGCTCGACGCCAACCCTGTCGACGCGGGCGAGAACACCGGGAGGCTCAGCATCACGCTGCAGGCAGGCTCAGGGCGCGAGGACGAAGCAGCGGCGATGACCGCGATGCGCAAGGACCTCGAACAGATTCCAGGCCTGCAGCACCGCTTCAGCCGCCCTGCGCTCTTCAGCATGGCGACGCCACTCGAAGTGGTCGTCTCGGGCTACGACCTCGACCGGCTCGGCGTCGCGGCCGAAAGCATCCGCAACGCCATGCTGCAGGACGGTCGCTTCGCCGACGTGAAGTCGACGGTCGAAGCCGGCAACCCCGAAATCCAGATCGTGTTCGACCAGGAACGCGCGTCACAGCTGAACCTGGTCGTGCGCGATCTCGCGGACCGTGTCGTGAACAGCGTGCGCGGCGAAGTTGCCACGCGCTACAAGCTGCGCGAGAAACAGATCGACGTGCTGGTGCGCAGCGTCGACTCGCGCGCCGCGTCGATCGACGAAGTTCGCAACCTCATCGTCAACCCCGGCAGCGAGTTTCCAGTGCCGCTCAGCGCCGTGGCCGACGTCAAGCTGGCGATGGGTCCCGCGGAGGTGCGGCGCGTGAGCCAGGAGCGCGTGGCCGTCATCTCGGCCAACCTGGCGGACGGCGACCTCGGCTCCGCCGTGAGCGCGCTGGACGACATCGTGCAGCGCGTCGAACTGCCGGTCGGCACCACGGCGTTCCTGTCGGGCCAGAGCGAGGAAATGACGGCCTCGTTCCGTTCGCTGCAGTTCGTGCTGGTACTCGCCATCTTCCTCGTGTACATCGTGATGGCTTCGCAGTTCGAGTCGCTGATCCACCCGTTCGTCATCCTGCTCACCATTCCGCTCGCGCTGATCGGCGCGGTCTGGGCGCTATGGCTCACGGGCACGACCGTCAACGTCGTCGCCTACATCGGCCTGATCATGCTGGCGGGCATCGTCGTCAACCAGTCGATCGTGCTGATCGACGCCGTGAACCAGTTGCGCGAGGAAGGCATGTCGAAGCTCGAGGCGATTGTCGTGGGTGGCAAGCTGCGCCTGCGGCCGATCCTGATCACCAAGCTCACGACGATCCTGGGGTTGCTGCCCATGGCGCTCGGCATCGGCGAAGGCGCCGAGGTGCGCGCGCCGATGGCGATCACCGTGATCGGGGGCGTGCTGCTCACCACGTTCCTCACGCTGCTGGTGATCCCCGTCGCGTATTCGGTCATGGACCGCAAGCACTACCTCGCCAGGACACCGCAGGCCGTGCCGGGCAGTGTCGTCGGCGCGGTCGCCGGCTGAGGGTCGCGCCATGCTGCACACCAGGGTCGCCCTCGCCCGCCCCGTGACCACCATCATGGCGGCACTCGCGCTGCTGGCCATCGGCGTGATCTCCACTTACCTGCTGCGCCTCGAAGCCATGCCGGACATCTCGTTCCCCGGCATGCAGATCGTGGTGCCGTACGCGGGCTCGACGCCCGAGGAAATGGAACAGCTCGTCGTGCGCCCGATCGAGGAGGCGCTCGCGACATTGTCCGGCGTGGAAGAGATCCGCGCGAGCGCGCAGGCGGACCAGGCGACCTTCACGGTGCTGTTCGACTGGGATCGGGACGCCGACGCCGCGGCGTTCGACGTCCGCACCAAGCTCGATTCGATCCGGCCGCAGTTGCCTGAAGGCGCCGACCGCTTGCTCATGTTCGCATTCAGCGCCGGCGACCAGCCGCTTGCCGTGATCCGTATCGCGTCCGATAAGGACCTCACGGACCAGTACGAGGTGCTCGAGAAGTACCTGCAGCGTCCGCTCGAGCGCATCGAAGGTGTGGCACGGGTCGAGTTGCAGGGCGTCAAGCCGCGCGAGGTCCGCATCCTGGTCGATCCGACCCGCCTCGCCACTTACAGCATCGACGTGCGCAAGCTGCGGCAGGTGCTGGCCAGTTCCAACTTTTCGGTGAGCGCCGGCGAGATAACGGAAAACGATTCGCGCTTCACCGTCCGGCCGATCGGCGAATTCAGCTCGATCGAAGACGTGCGTAACCTGCTGATCGCACCGAACGTGCGGCTGTCCGACATCGCGGAAGTCGAAATGGTCGCGCCCGAGCTCACGGTGGGCCGCCGCATGGACGGCAAGCCGGCGATAGGCATCGACGTGTTCAAGGCGACTCAAGCCAACGTCGTCGACGTCGCCGACCGCGTGCTGGTCGCGATCAACAAGGCGCGCGACCTGCCGCAATTCCAGGGCATCCAGATCCTCGTGGTCGGCAACCAGGCGGACAGCATCCGCAGCTCGCTCAAGGAATTGCGCAACGCCGGCCTGATCGGCGCAGTGCTCAGCTTCCTCATGCTGCTCTTTTTCCTGCGCCACCTGCCCACGACCGTGATCGTGAGCCTGGCGGTGCCTGCCTCGCTGCTCGTCACACTGGCCGCGATGTATTTCCTCGGTTTCACGCTCAATGTACTGACGATGATGGGCATGCTGCTCGCCATCGGCATGCTCGTCGACAATTCGGTGGTCATCACCGAGAGCATTTTCCGCCACCGCCAGATGCACCCCGGCCATCCGCTCGAATCGACGCTTGCGGGCGTCAAGGAAGTCGGTGTCGCCACGCTCGCCGGCACGTTCTCGATGATCATCGTGTTCCTGCCGCTCGTATTCGGCGAGAAGAACCAGATGTCGCTCTTTCTCGTGCACGTGGCAGTGCCGATCATCGTCGCGATGCTGGCCTCCCTGGTGCTCGCACAGACCCTGCTGCCGATGTTGGCGGCGCGCATGTCGCCGCCACCGGAGATCCAGCCGGGCTCCTGGTTCGGCCGCCTGCAGGATCGCTACGAGCGCGCGCTCAACTGGGCGCTCACGCATCCAAAATCGATGGCGCTCATCACCGTGCTGATCGTGGTGTCGCCGGTGCCCTTGTTCATGCTGAAGCTGACCAAGGTCGATCCGTTCCCGCAGGAGGCCAGCCGCGTACTGATGCTGGCCTATCACCTCGAGGGCTCGCACCCGATGGAGCGCGTCGAGCAAGCGGTGCGACGGATCGAAGCCTACATCGAGGCCAACAAGGAAAACTTCGACGTCGAGACCTATTACTCGTACTGGCGGAACGACGAAGCCGGCACGCGGCTCTACCTGACGCCCAAGGATCGCGCGCAGCTGCCGCCTGCCGAAGTGATGGCTCGCGTACTGAAGGACGTGCCGGAGATCATCATCGGCAAGCCCAGCTTCGCGTTCGACGAAGGCATGGGTGCTGCGACTTCGTTCAGCCTGCAGCTGGCGGGCGAATCCACTGAGCGGCTCACGTCGATCTCGCGCGAGGTCGCGCATCGCCTGTCGTCGGTGCCCGGACTCGAGGCCGTGCGTTCGGAAGCGGGCACGGGCGAACAGGAAGTACAGGTCATCGTGAACCGGGATCGCGCATCGCAACTCGGCCTCACCTCGCAGGACGTCGCGTTGACGGTCGCAGGCGCGATGCGCGGCGACCGCTTGCCCGAACTGCGCACCTCGGAGCGCGAACTCACGATGCGCCTCGCCTTCCGTGAGTCCGATCGCCAGTCCGTCGAAGACCTGGCACGCCTGCCCGTAATGCTGCCGGATGGCTCCCGCACCGAACTCGGCGCCGTCGCCGACTTCGTCATGATGCCGAGCGACCGCGAGATCAAGCGGCTCAACCGGCTCACCACCGTGGTGCTCAGCGCGAACCTGGCCAAGGGCACCACGATGGACGACGCGCGCGAGCGCGTGCAGCCGATCATGGAGGTGTATCCGCTGCCGGCCGGCTACACGTGGAAGTTCGGCCGCGGCCTGGAGGAGAACGACAAGGCCATCAAGACCATGACGCAGAACATGCTGCTCGCCGTGGTGCTGATCTTCCTGGTCATGGCGTCGCTGTTCGAGTCGGCGCTGTACCCGCTCTCGATCATCACGTCGATCGTGTTCGCAATCGTGGGCTCGATCTGGTTTTTGACGCTGACGGGCACGACCATCACCATGATGGCGATGATCGGCTTCATGGTGCTGATCGGCGTGGTGGTGAACATCGGCATCGTGCTGATCGCCCACGTGATCGACCTGCGGCATGCAGGCCTGCCCCGCCACCAGGCCATCCTGCAGGCGGGGCGCGACCGGTTGCGACCCATCATGATGACGACGCTGACGACACTGCTCGGCATGCTCCCGCTCGCCATTGGCGATGCGCAGGTGGGGGGCACAGGCGACGGCAGCCCGGCCTACTACCCGCTGGCGCGCGCGATCATGGGCGGGCTGGCCTTCAGCGCCGTGGTGTCACTGATCATCGTGCCCATGTTCTACGTCTGGTTCGATGACCTGAACCTGTGGCGGCAGCGGGTATTCCACCACCGTCGGCCAACGCCCGAGAACGCCCTACTGCCGCAGCCCGAGCCGGCAGAGCAGCAGGCCTGAGGCAGCGGCACCGCTGGACACATGGTCGGTTCAATCCGCGCAGCCGTCCTCTGCGGCGGAACCATTTTATGGACACACCCGAACCTGCCCCTTGTATCCCAATGCTTGGCTAACTGCCGATAACTGCTAAACTTTCTGTAAGGGAACGCGCGCTACCGGGGTAGGGACCGATGCCGCGCCGGGAAGCTCGAGCCAAGGAATAACAAGATGCCTGCGGACCTGACAGTCCACCGGGCGCTGACGCGCTCGCGTTGCACAATTCTATTTCTGGTTTTGTCGGTGCTGGTAGCGCCGTTGGCCAGCCATGCGCAGTCGAACCTGGACGGAATCGAACTCGACCGCCAACTCGCCGATCAGTACGCGGTGCCGACGCCGGCTGGGCCCCAGGTCCCCGTGCACGCGCCGGTGAATGGGCTGGCAGCCGAGCCGACCGTCGCCCAGGTGCTCGACGAAGCCGCCATGGCAAGGCTCGAGGCCGAGATCGATGCGGCCCTCGCAGAAGACGAGAACGTGCGCCCGCTGATCACGGAGGCGCCGGTTTCTCTTCTGCAGACGTTGCTGCTGGTGCTGGCGGGGCTATGCCTGCTGGCCTTCGCCGGCGTAGTGCTGACGCTCGCCCTGCGAGAACTGCGCAAGGACAAGCAGCTGCGCCGCCGCACTTACCGCCGCCGCGTGAAGCGTCGCAGCGTGACCGACACGGTGGCCACGGCCTGACCTTCGGCGCGTTCTCGCGCTTCAGCGCACGAGCGCCCGGTGCAGCTCCCAGTATTCGTCCAGCAGGACGTTCGGCGCCGTGCGCCGGCCTGCGGCTACCTGCCCAGCGGGGGCCGCGACGATCGAGTCCGGCACTGGCACCGAGTCTTCGTCGTTGCGGTAGATGGCCTGGCGACGCAAGCGGTCTGCCCGAGTCTTGATCTCGCCCAGGTCTTCGCCCATGCGGTCCCCTTCCGCGACGGCACGTGCCGCGTTCTGCAGCAAAGCCTGCGCTTCCTGCGGCGTGCCGTAGTGCGCATCGAACACGCGCTTGAGCGTGCTCTGTCGGGCGAGCTCCGCGAGGCCGCCCGGCGCCAGGCGGTCGTAAAGCATCTCGGCATAGGCAATGACTGCGATGTTGACGCTGCGGCGGCCTTCGACGCTGAGGCCGGCGAACAACGGTGGCGGCTCGGCCTGGATCGCATCGACCTCGGCCGTCAGCTTGTGGATCTGCTCCGTCGCTGCGGCCAGGCGGAAATCGCGCGTGTGGATTGCATCGAGCGCGCGACGGCGCCTGAAGTAGTGCCAGAAGCCGGTCAGTTGCGCGAGCTTCTGTCGGGCCAGTTTCTGCTCGGCCTGCAACTGTTCGCCCAGCACCCTCGCCTCGGATAGCTCGCGGTCGTATGCGGCAATGCGTTCGCGCTTGCTGTGCTCGAATTCCGCGAGCTGCTGCTTGCGCTCGCGGTCCTTCTGCTGCCGCGCGAGCTCCGAGCCGAATTGCTCGAGGCGCTTGCAGGCGGCACGCCAGAGTGCCTTCAGCTGGAAATAGGCGAGGCTCTTGTACCCTTCCTCGGGCCGGCCGAGGTATTGCTCCAGCGCGGCCATCTGCTCCTCGACGCGCATCGTCGCGCCTTCCTGCAGCTTCAGCCGGTCGAGCAGACGGTGCCGGTCATCGTCGAGCGCGTTGAGCTCCTTCTTGAGCTCGACGCGATTGCGGAACAGCGCGAACAGGCGTTCGTCTTCAATCGAGGGTTCGCGGCCCGCCAACCGGTAGGCCAGGCGTCGCAGGTCTTCAGGCAGGCGCATGCGCCGCAGGCGTGAACTCGTGGCCACGCTCGAGACAGTAGTCGAGCCATTTGTTCAGCATCATGTTGCGCAGCCAGCGTTCGCCCAGCTGGGCCGGGATGCCAGCGCGCACGTGGTCAAGGCTCTGGTGCCTGATCCAGCGGCCGCACGCGCTTGCCTCGGCGAGCCGCGCGTCATGGTAGACGCGGACTTCGAGGTCCGGGTCGGCGACTACGCTTTGCCCTTCATCGAACAGGTAGGTGAGACGCACGGAGGTCGTGTACGGCGCGTGCTCGATTACCGTCAGGTGCAGGTCGCAGTCGCCCGCGGCGCGCGAGATGCGCACGCCCTGGTGGCGACGCACATCGCCGGCGAGTTCGCGCACCCGCAGGTAATTGCTTTCGTAGAGCGACATGAGGCTCACGAAACTTACCGGGCGGGCCCGCCATGACGTGATGCACAGGTGGTCGAGCAACATGGCCGGAATATAGCACAGGGTTTTGACGCTCCTGTGAAGCCCTCCGCAGCTTTGCGAAAAACCCCGTCGCGCTTGCGCCGAACGGGCAAGCTGCGCTCAGGGCCGCAGACGACGCTCGATGCCCTTGCGGTCGATGATGCGGCTCGCGATCTCCTCGATCGAGCACTCGGTCGTGTCGATTGCCGGAATGCCGTGCCGATGAAAGAGGTTCTCGGCGCTGCGAACCTCGAATTCGCATTGCGTGATCGACGCATAGCGGCTGCCCGGCTTGCGCTCGTTGCGAATCTGCTGCAGGCGCAGCGGCGAGATCGTCAGCCCGTACAGCTTCGGCGTGTAACCGCGGACCGACGCTGGCAGTTGCTTGCCGTCGAAGTCGTCCTCGGTAAACGGATAATTGGCCGCGAACACACCGTACTGCATCGCCATGTAGATGCACGTCGGCGTCTTGCCGGAGCGCGACACGCCGATCAGGATCACGTCCGCCCGCTCGTAGTCGGCGGTGACCGCGCCGTCGTCAGACGCAAGCGCGAAGTTGGTGGCGTCGATGCGCGTGCTGTAGATGAGCTGGTCCACGATGCCGTGCGCGCGGCCCGCGCGCTCGCTCGACTTGATCATCAGCTCGGCTTCGAGCCGGCCGAGAAACGCGTCGAAGAAATCGAGGAACAAACCGTTGCTGGTCTTGACGACGCGCCGCAGGTCGTCCTTCACCAAGGTGCTGAAAACAATGGGCCGCAAGCCATCTTCCTTGCCCGTCGCGTTGATTTTCCTGACGGCTTCCTCTGCCTTGTCAACGGTGGCTATAAATGGCAGAGTCACCTGCCGGAATTCCTGGCCTTCGAATTGCGTGAGCAGGCTGTGCCCCATCGTTTCGGCGGTCACTCCGGTCTGGTCCGACACAAAAAATACCGTTCGGCGATTCGTGGGCACGGCGTTTCCAAAGCGCGCCAGGCGCGTCAGTGCGTGGATGACACCCGCAGTGTTTCACCTACTCCGTTGACGTAGCAAGGGGCCCGCACGTGCGTCCTTATACCCTCCCCTTCGCGAGCCTCGGCCGGCATCAGGTGGCCGAAGTCGGCGGCAAGAATTCCTCGCTCGGCGAGATGATCTCGAACCTCGCGCAGCTCGGTGTCAGCGTTCCGGATGGCTTCGCGACGACAGCCGACGCCTACCGGGATTTTCTTGCGCATGAAGGCCTTGCCGATCGCATCAAGCAATCGCTGGCGACGCTCGATGTCGACGACGTGGCGAAGCTCGCCGAAACCGGTGCGTCCATCCGCAGCTGGATCATGTCGACGCCGTTCCCGCCGCGCCTGCAGCAGGAGATCGTGGCGGGCTACCAGCGCATGAGCGATGGCCGCGATGACGTCGCGGTGGCCGTGCGCTCGTCGGCGACGGCCGAAGACCTGCCGGAAGCCTCGTTCGCTGGCCAGCAGGAAACCTTCCTCAACGTGCGCGGCGCCGACAACGTCGTGCGCTCCGTGCACGAAGTGTTTGCCTCCCTCTTCAACGACCGCGCCATCTCTTATCGCGTGCACCAGGGCTTCGATCATTCGCTGGTCGCGCTGTCGGCGGGCATCCAGTACATGGTGCGCAGCGACCTCGGCGCAAGCGGCGTCATGTTCACGCTCGACACCGACTCGGGATTCCGCAACGTCGTGTTCGTCACCGCGTCATACGGTCTCGGCGAGACCGTCGTGCAGGGCGCCGTGAACCCGGACGAGTTCTACGTCTACAAGCCGTCGCTGCGCGACGGGCACCAGCCCATCCTGCGACGCACCCTCGGCGCCAAGGCCATTAAGATGGTGTACGCGCCGCCCGCGCAGGCCGACAGGCGCGTGCTCACGGTCGACGTGGCAGAGGCCGACCGCATGCGGTTCTGCATCACGGACGCGGACCTCATCGAACTCGCGCAACAGGCGCTGATCATCGAGGACCACTACGGCTGCCCGATGGACATCGAGTGGGGCAAGGACGGCGATACCGGCAAGATTTACGTGCTGCAGGCGCGGCCGGAAACCGTGCAGAGTCGCGCGGGCCGGACGATCCAGCGCTACTCGCTCAAGCAGAAAGGCGAGGTCCTGGCCACGGGGCGCAGCATCGGCCAGCGGATCGGCGCGGGCCCGGCGCGCATCATCAAGGACATCCGCGAGATGGCGCGCGTGGAAACAGGCGACGTGCTCGTGGCTGACATGACCGACCCTGATTGGGAACCGGTCATGAAACGCGCCTCGGCGATCGTCACGAACCGTGGCGGGCGCACCTGCCACGCGGCGATCATCGCGCGCGAACTCGGCATCCCCGCCGTCGTCGGCTGCGGCGACGCGACCAGGCGCATCAAGGAAGGCCAGCCGGTCACCGTCTCGTGCGCCGAAGGCGACACGGGCTACATCTACGATGGGCAGCTCGAATTCAGCCAGTCGCAGATCGAACTCGATTCCCTGCCGGACATCCCGGTCAAGATCATGATGAACGTCGGCAACCCGGACCGGGCGTTCGACTTCGCCGCGATTCCCAACCGGGGCGTCGGCCTCGCGCGGCTCGAATTCATCATCAATCGCATGATCGGCGTGCACCCGAAGGCGCTGCTCGAGTTCGATTCGCTCGAACCGGACTTGCGCGACACGATCCGGCGGCAGATGGCGGGCTACTCCGATCCGGTCGAGTTCTACGTCGACAAGCTGTGTGAAGGCATCGGCACGATCGCTGCGGCGTTCGCGCCGGAGCCGGTGATCGTGCGGCTGTCCGACTTCAAGTCGAACGAGTACGCGAACCTCATCGGCGGCCGCAAGTACGAGCCCGTCGAAGAAAACCCGATGCTCGGATTCCGCGGCGCCTCGCGCTACGTCGACAAGGGCTTTCGCCCCTGCTTCGAGCTCGAATGCCGCGCATTGAAGCGCGTGCGCGAGCAGATGGGGCTCAGGAACGTCTGGGTCATGGTGCCCTTCGTGCGCACGCTGAAAGAGGCCGAACAGGTCGTCGGGCTGCTGGCCGACAACGGCCTCAAGCGCGGCGAAGACGGGCTCAAGATCATCATGATGTGCGAAATCCCGAGCAACGCCGTGCTCGCGGACCGCTACCTCGAGTTCTTCGACGGCATGTCGATAGGCTCGAACGACATGACGCAGCTCACGCTGGGCCTCGATCGCGATTCAGCCGTGATGGCGCGCCTGTTCGACGAGCGTGACGATGCGGTGAAAGCGATGCTGTCGATGGCGATCACGGCGTGCCGCAAGGCGGGCAAATACATCGGCATCTGCGGGCAAGGCCCGTCGGATCATCCCGACCTGGCGCGGTGGCTGCTCGAACAGGGCATCGAGAGCATGTCGCTGAACCCCGATACGGTCGTCGAAACCTGGCTGTTCCTGGCGAACGAAGCGAAGGCCTGATCGGGATCGGTCAAAGTGCGGGCGTGCGGCCGGCGAGTGCGTGCGCCAGCGTGCCGCCGTCGACGTATTCCAACTCCCCGCCCACCGGCACGCCATGTGCGATGCGCGACGCGCGCAGCCCGAACCGACCCGCGACTTCGGCAAGAAAATGCGCGGTGGCCTCGCCCTCCACGGTGGGGTTGGTGGCCAGGATCACTTCCTTGACCTCGCCTTCGCCCAGTAGCTGCTCGAATTCGCGGATGCCGATCTCTGTCGGGCCCACGCCGTCGAGCGGCGACAGGTGTCCCATCAGCACGAAGTAACAGCCGCGGAAACTCGCGGTCTGTTCGATCGCCACCACGTCGGCGGGCGATTCGACCACGCAGAGCAGCGCCGTATCGCGGTTCGTCGAGGCGCAGATCGGGCACAGCTCGCCTTCCGCGAACATGCGGCAACGCTGGCAGTGCCCGAGCGCTTCCATGGCGCTGGCGACCGCTGCGGCAATCTCGCCGCCGCCCTTGCGATCGCGCTCGAGCAGGTAGAACGCCATGCGCTGCGCCGACTTCGGGCCCACGCCCGGCAGGCAACGAAACGCCTCGATCAGCCTGCTCAGGGACGGCGGGTAAAGCATGCGCGGGAAGTCCGGACGTCAGCCGCGGGGCAGCAGATCAAAACGGCATCTTGAAGCCGGGCGGCAGGTTCATGCCGCCCATGACGCCGGCCATGCGTTGCTGCGTCGCAGATTCCAGGCGCTGCGCTGCGTCGTTGATCGCGGCCGCCACGAGGTCCTCGATCATCTCGCGGTCATCGAGCGGCACGCTGGGGTCGATCTGCACGCGCTTCGCTTCATGTTTGCCGTTCATCGTGACCTTGACCATGCCGCCGCCGGATTCGCCGACGACTTCCATGGCCGCGATCTCGGCCTGCGCCTTCTGCATGTTGGCCTGCAGTGTCTGCGCCTGCTTCATCATGTTGCCGATGCCGCCTTTCATCATGTGCGTCGCTTCCCGGAAGTGAAGTGGAGTTGACTGTGTCAGTTGAGCGGCTTGACCGAACCCGGCCGTACCGTCGCGCCGAACGTCTCGCGCATTGCGCGTACGGCCGGATGTCCGGCACCGATCCGGTTACCGTCACACCCGGAATGGCTGCC
>JANNGT010000004.1:0-2349 GCA_031404015.1 Gammaproteobacteria bacterium
ATCGGCTGGAAACCCACCATGCGCGGACCGATCAAACCGATCCATGCGCGGACGGCTCAAAACGATCCATGCGCGGACCGATCAAAAGGGCCCAGATGCAAGGCGGACGCCCGGGTAGAGAGCGAAGGTGTACTTCCTGTACACCGTAGCGAACGACCGGGCGTCCAGACACTATGGCTGCCAGAAAATGGCGGCCTGCCTCAATTCGCAGGTCGTGGGTTATGCTGGGGGTTCGGTAAAAAACTCACCGCACAGAGCCACATGCGAAGGAGGCAGGCCATGCCCAAAGCTAACACACTGTTTGTCGGATTGGATGTCCACAAAGCCACCATCGACATCGCCACGGCCGAGTCCGGGCGCGCCGGCGAAGTCCGCCATTTCGGCACGATTGCCGGCGACCTTCGATCCCTGGACAAGGCGCTTTGCGACCTGGCCGTACGGGGGAGGCGGTTGCGGGTCGTGTACGAGGCCGGCCCGTGCGGATTCGAGATCTACCGGCACCTGAGCGACCAGGGACTGGCGTGCGCGGTGGTCTCCCCCTCGCTGATTCCCAAGCGAAGCGGTGACCGGATCAAGACCGACCGGCGCGACTCCATCATGCTGGCGCGCCTTCACCGTGCCGGCGAACTCAGGGCGATCTACGTGCCCGACGACACGGATGAGGCCATTCGAGATTTGGTGCGAGCACGCGAAGATGTCGTCCAGGCCCGGCGCCGGGCCAAGCAGCAAGTCGGTGCGCTGCTGCTGCGCAAGGGCGTGGTGTACTCAGGCAAGTCCGCGTGGACCAAGGCTCACCGTCGCTGGTTGGCCAAAGTCAGCTTCAAGGAGACCTCCCGCCGGATTACGCTGCGCGAGTACGTCGAGGCGGTCGATGAGACCGAACAGCGTGTGCTCCGATTGACCGAGGCCATGCGCGAGCAAGTCGTTGGCTGGCGGCTCGAGCACATCGTCAGCGCGCTGCAGGCGCTGCGTGGCGTCTCTTTTGTCGCAGCCGCCAGTTTGACGGCCGAGCTCGGTGACATGACGCGATTCGCCAATCCCAAGCAGCTCATGGCCTATGTCGGCTTGGTGCCCAGTCAGCATTCGAGCGGTCCGAGTCACCGCCACGGCTCGATCACCAAGGCCGGCAATCCCCACGTCCGGCGAATCCTGACCGAGGCGGCATGGGCGTATCAGCGCAGCGAGAAGATCAACCCGACGATGCAGAAACGACAAGAGATGCTGCCCAAGCCCGTGCGGGAGATCGCCTGGAAGGCGCAGCGTCGACTGTGCAGTCGATACCGCCGGCTCCATTCGCGAGGCAAGGAAAAGCAGAAGATCGTAACGGCGCTCGGACGAGAGCTGCTTGGATTCATATGGGCGATTGCACGGCAGGTAACGGTGCCCGCGGCCGAAGGAGGAACAACGAACCAGGCAACGGCATAGACGGAATGCTCGGCTGCCGCGGTGGCGTCGCCGCTCATGGCAGGAGAACCCTCGTCTGCGTTGTGGGCATCGCCAAAGCGATACGCCCGAGTTCAGAGAGAGGAAGCTCCACGACGAAGAAAGGTCAGGCGGTAACCAACCCGCGAATATCAGCAGGATCGACCGTCGAAACTGGCGGCGCCACCACGGCTACCGAGCAATCCCGAGTCCCCTCAGCAAGCCCCGGAAAAGGCGTGTCGATGCCGGAGGTCTGCCCGATTGACAGAAGCAGCCATATCAACGCGGCAGATGGGCCCTTATCCGCGTTCCGCCCCCCGCTAGTGCAGCGTACGGGGCATTTGGAGGGCGAACTTGGGGATCACGGCCTGGAACCCGCTGCCGTCTTCGCGGCGCATCTCGTAGGTGCCGTACATGCTGCCCACCGGGCCCTGCAGGATGGCGCCGCTCATGTACTCGTGGGTCTCGCCGGGCGCCATGATGGGCTGTTCGCCGACCACACCCTCGCCCTCGACCTCGCGCACGGTCCCGTCGCCCTCGGCGATGAACCAGTGGCGGCGCGTGAGCTGCACGGTGACCGCGGAGTCGTTGGAGATGCGGATCCGGTAGGCGAACACGTAGCGGTCGAGGACCGCGTCCGATTGCTCCGGCACGAAGTAGGACTCGACCTCGATCGACACGCCCTGGGTCGTTTCCTTCGTCACCTGCCTCAATAAACCGAAAGTCCGCCCGGTGCGCAAGCGCGAGGCGGGGGGCGGGGTCACCGGCGACATCGGCGGCCCTTCCACGAAGAGGCGGTCCGTGGAAGGATCCGCGCATGCTCAGACACCACCGTACCTGCAACCTTTGTGAAGCCCACTGCGGACTCGTCATCGAGACCGAAGGGCGACTTGCGCGGAGAGCGTGTCCCGCAGCTTGCCGCGGGCG
>JANNGT010000005.1:0-2820 GCA_031404015.1 Gammaproteobacteria bacterium
TGTTCGATCTCCGTAAAGGTGTTGTCCTCAGCGCGCGAGCGACGCTGGTTTCTGAGCGCTCCGTACATGCTGGCCGGCAACGGAGCCGCACCCGTCGTGGCCCAGGGGATCGAGCGCTGTCCTTCGGCACGGGGCGAGATCTGCGCGGTCAGCAAGGACGGGTTCCGCGAGCGGGTGACCGGCCCGGGCTTTCGGCTCCAGGTGATGAGCTGCGATCCCCACGGGCACTTCACGGTCTACCCGCCGGGGTTCGTGCCGTTCGCGCGCACGGCCGTGGCACCGGTGGGCCTCTCGGGAGAGGTGCACCCAGGCGATCTGCGCACTGCGCCAGCGATCAAGTGGCGTCGCAGCCTCTTCGAGGCGCCAGTCGCCCTTGCGGCAGGTCCAGCCTGGCAGCGTGATCTCGGCCGGATCGATCGCCTGCAACGTCGGCATAGCGAAACCGCAGCAAGGATCCTCGGGCTGAGCCCGGACATCGAATCGATGACGGTCGAGCGGATCCGTGGTGTGCTGGATTTGCCTGGCATCGCTCACGAGAAGGCGCGTCGCGATTTCGCGAGCGCCGCCGACAGTGTGCACCGAGCGTCGGCGCTCTTGCCGGTGCTCGCTGCCGTCGTCCTCGACGGCGGTGTGTGCGCTCGGATCTTGGGCGCTGGCTTCTTGGCGGGCCTCTGGGGACGGCCCGTCCTGTTCGACGCACGCACTGCGACCGTGTTCCCGGCCCCCGGAACGGCTCCCGTACCGGCTCTCCGCGCGGCGTCGGCGAAGCCCCACGAGTCCGTCCCTGAGCCGCCAGGCGATCCACCTAACCTCGCACCTTCGGCGAGCGCGGCTCGCCAGGTGCCACCGCCATGCACAGACGCCCCGTCCGATTGAGCCCCAAGGCGCTCTTCCGCTACCAAGTGGTGGCGGAGCTACGCGCCCGGGTCGGCAGTGGGAAGACGCTCGCTACGGCCGTTCACGAAGTCGTCCGTCTGCAGCATGTAGATCACCTTGGCCGCTCTCGTGTGCTGTTCCCGCGCACTCTCTACCGCTGGCTCCAGGTGTTCACCAAGCAGGGGCTGCCCGGGCTCGAAGATTTGCCGCGCGCCCGCGTCAAGGACTCCAGCGTGCTGAGCCTAGACTTCCTGGCTTTCCTGTGCCGGGAGAAGGCCAACGACCATCGGGCATCGGTGCCCGAGCTCGTGCGCCGTGCCCGCGAAGCGCACATCCTCGATCCCGCGGACAAGATCGACCGCAGCAGCGTGTGGCGCGCATGTCGCCGCATGGACCTGTCCGTCACCCGCGTACGCAAGCTGGCGGACACCGATATGCGGCGCTTCGCCTATCCCAACCGCATGCTGATGGCGCTCGCCGACGGCAAACACTTCCGTGCCGGCGTGGGTCGTCTCCAGCGTGTCGCGCTGATCTTTCTCGACGACGCCTCGCGCTACGCCCTCGAAGGATGGATCGGCACCAGCGAGAACACCGAGCTGTTCCTGCACGCGCTGCACGACACCATCTGCGGCTTCGGCCGCATGGTCAGCCTGTTCCTCGACAACGGGTCTGGCTTCATCGCCGACGACACCCGTGCCACGGCCGCTGCCCTCGACATCAACTTCATCTACGGCACCGCCGGCTACCCCGAGGGGCACGGAAAAATCGAACGCTTTAACCAGACCATGCTTGCCCGTCTACTGCGCGGCCTCGACGGCAACCCCGATGTCGATCCGGAACCCGCCGCGCTCCGGCTGCGGCTTCGCCATTTCCTGCAGGCCTACAACAAGACCCCGCACGAGAGCCTCGATCTGCGCACACCCGAAGAGTGCTTCCTCTCCGACCCGCGTCCCCTGGAGTTCCCCCGCGACCAGGCGTGGCTCGCCTCACGTTTCGTCATCACAGAGAAACGCTCCGTCTCCAAGGACAACGTGGTCTCGTTCGGCGGCGTCGCCTACGAGGTCCCGCGCGGGCACGCCAGCACTTCGATACCCGTCTTCCGCCACCTGCTGGAGAAGGACGCCCTGTCGGTGCTGCACCAGGGCCGTGAAATCCGCCTGCACCCCGTCGACTTGATCAAGAACGCTTACGCGCGCCGCGCCCGTGTCGGACGCGCAAACGCACAAGACATCAGCGTGCCCATGACCGCCGCCGAGCGCGCTTTCCAAGCAGACCACAGACCGCTGGTGAGTGAAGACGGCGGCTATCCAAAAGGAGATCTCGATGACGACGATGACACCGATTGAAACGCCGGCCAGACGAACCACCGACATGCGCGCCCACTTCGGTTTTCACGAAACCCCATTCACGCGCGAGTTCGCTGTGGCCGACCGCTGGCCATTCCCGCACTTCGACGAAGTCCTGGATGACCTCGTGAGAACTGTCGACCAGCGCCAGAGCGCGCTGCTGGTCGCTCCCGCTGGCGCGGGCAAGACCGCCCTGGTGCGCGCCCTCGTCGCACGACTGCCCGAGACCCGCTACCGCGTGCATTACGTCAAGGTCACGTCGATCTCGAAGCGTGACCTCTGCCGCGAGATAGCCGTCGCCTGCGGCCTTGCCCCGACCGGCACGTACCCGGGGCTCGTTCGCCGGCTCCAGGAACGCTTCGATTCCTGCCATGCCAACGATGGGTTCCGGCCGGTTCTGATCCTGGACGAAGCACACGACTTGCGCCCAGACGTGCTCGGGATGCTGCGCATCATCACCAAACCCATGCGGCAAAAAACTTGGCAGAATCTTGCAGCTACGATGAGTTTGTGGCACGTAGTATGCGTCGCAGCTTAAGCCAAACTACCTCGCAATTAGACACCGGACTTTCGGTATTGGCCTCCGTTGGTAGTGTTT
>JANNGT010000006.1:0-13441 GCA_031404015.1 Gammaproteobacteria bacterium
GCGCGAGCAGCCCCTGGCCAATCGCGTTGTTGATCTTGTGCGCGCCGGTGTGCGCCAGGTCTTCCCGTTTCAGCCAGACTTCTGCTCCCCAGCGCTTTGAGAGCGCCGCTGCAAATGTCAGCGGGGTCGGTCGGCCCACCCACGTGCGCAACTGCATGTCGAGTTCGGCCTTGAACACAGGGTCCGGCAGGATGTCGCGGATGCCTTGCTCCAGCCGATCGAGCGCTGGCACCAGCGTTTCGGGTACATAGCGGCCGCCGAACGGACCGAAGCGACCGCGTGCATCAGGGAACTCGCCATTGAGCGTCTGCCGCAGCAGCGCTTCGCGATCGAGCTTGAGGGCTTGGGTCTGCATGAATCGTTTACTCCAGGCAATTAGAACGTGAGCTGCGCGTGGGATCGGCGCGCAGCGCTCACGAATTCAATGATCAGGGCCGCGTCCTTGACGCCGCGGGAAGATTCGACGCCCGTGCTGACGTCCACACCGCAGGGCCGGACGGCGCAGATCGCGGCAGCGACGTTGTCGGCATCGAGACCGCCGGCCAGCACGACGTCGGCGCTGCGAGCGTGCCGCGCTGCTGCAGTCCAGTCGGCGCGTTCGCCGCTGCCGCTGCGGCCGCTCTCGAGCAGGAATCGCGGCGGCATGGTCTCGGTACGTATCACCCGGTCGGTGCGATAGACCGGCAACACGCGCTGCCCGACCGGCAGCACGAGCGTCGCGAAATCATCGGCGTCAGTCTGCACCCAAGCGGGCTGCACGGCATCGATCGCGGCGTCGACTTCGGCTTGGGTCGGATGCTGGAACACCGCGACCTTATCAACGCCCGTGGGTACGCACGCCGCAATGGCACGTGCGTCGTCGAGCGACAGGTTGCGCGGCGAGGTCGCGTGAAAAACGAATCCCACGGCGTCTGCCCCTGCGGCCACCGCAGCAGCGACGTCCGCCACGCTGCGCAGGCCGCAGATCTTGATCCACAGCGGTGACGTCGTGGCCGTCATCGCACAGCGCCCCGCCCCGCCTGCAGCAGCTCGCGCACCGCTTGTGCCGGATCGTCGCGTTGCATCAGCGTCGTGCCGACGAGTGCCAGGCGGTAACCAAGCCTCGCGACAGTGGCGGCATCGTCCGCGGTGTTAACGCCGCTCTCTGCGACCGCAGCCCAGTGTGGCGGCATGCGGTCACGGAGTTGCTCGAAGCGGGAAAAGTCGATCTGCAATGTCTGCAGATCGCGGCAGTTGAGCCCCATCAACACCTGTTCGTCACGGCCCTGCCGCTCGCGCGCGAGTTCCGCAGCCACACCGAGGTCAGCCGCGTCGAAGGCTTCCAGCAATACAAACAGGCCGAGCTCTGCAGCGGCGTCCAGCATCGCGATGAGCGTATCGCGCGGCATCATGCGCACGATCAGCAGCACGCCGCCTGCGCCGTTGGCGCGTGCCTCGTGCACCTGGTAAGGGTCAACGAGAAAATCCTTGCGCATCGCCGGCACTGCGTACGGTGCGAGCGTCGTCGCCGCCAGTCGCAGATGCGCGAGGTCCCCGTCGAATCGCGTCGGCTCCGTGAGGATCGAACAGATTGCTGCTCCCGCGGAGGCGTATGCATGCAGGCGCGTGCCCGGATCGAGCGTGCGCGCCGAGAGATCTCCGAGCGCAGGCGAACGCAGCTTGAGTTCGGCGATCAGGTCGAAAGAATTGTCCGCGAGCGCCAGCCGTGGTGGCTTTGGCAGCGCGAGGCACCGGTCGCGCATCTCGGTATCGCTTACGGCGGCGCGCGCAGCCCGCAATCGCTGCTCGCTGCCCGCTGCCATGTCGGTGAGCAAGCCCATCAAATCGTTCCGCCGATGGAGCGGCCGAACGCGGCCACCTTGTCGAGCAGACGCGCGCCATCGCCGCGATCGAGCGCATCGTTCACGGCGCGGATGGCCTCGTGCGGATCCGGGATGGTGCCGGTGATCTCGAGCGCCAGCGCCGCATTCAGCACGAGGGCATCGCGGTGTGGTCCGCGATCCTGCCCCGTGAAGACTGCGCGCATGCCAATGGCGTTGTGCGCGGCATCTCCGCCCGCGAGCGACTGCGGTGTGCAACGCGCGAACCCGAAATCGAGCGGATCGCGCTCGGTGCGCACGACACGCCCGGGACTCACATCGTAAAGTTCGAACGGCCCGCACGGCGTCGGCTCGTCCCAGCCCGGTTCGCCGTGGACGACGAACACGCGCTCGATTGGCATGCCGGCAAGCGTCTCGGCCATCAGGCGCGCCGCATCGCGGCTGTACGCGCCGATCAGGCCGAACGGCGGCTCGGCCGGATTCGTGAGCGGCCCAAGCAGGTTGAACACCGTGCGCACGCCCAGCGCGCGGCGCACTGGCGCCACCTCTTTCATCGCAGGGTGGTAGTGCGGCGCGAACAGGAACGTGAACCCGGTCGCGGCGAGGCATTCGCCCGCACGTTTTTCGTCGAGCGGCAAGGGCAACCCCAGGCATTCGAGCAGGTCGGCACTGCCGGACCGGCTCGAGATCGAGCGATTGCCGTGCTTGACGACACGCACGCCCAACGCGGCAGTCAACAACGACGCGCCGGTCGAGATGTTGAAGCTGCCCGACGCATCGCCGCCCGTGCCGACGATGTCGATTGCAGGCGGGCCTGCTGGCAACGTGGGGCGACGCGCGAGACCACGCATCGCGGAGGCAAAGCCACGCACTTCGACTGCGGTCAGCCCCTTGCTGCGCAGCGCGGCCAGCAAAGCGCCGGCCATCGCCGGCGCCATCGACGCGTCGGTCAACGCGACCAGCAGCGCGGCGGCCTCCGTCTCGGGCAGGTCTTCGCGGTTGAGCAGGCGCTCGAGTGTTTCACGCAGTTCCGCCATCGTCGCTCAGGCTTTGCGCCGACCTCCGGTGAACTGCAGGAAGTTGCCCATCAGCAACGGGCCGTCCGGCGTCAGCACGCTCTCCGGATGAAACTGCACGCCTTCGACGTTCAGGTCCCTATGGCGCACACCCATGATCTCGCCTTCAGGCGTGCGGGCAGTGACGAGCAGGATCTCTGGCAGCGTTTCAGGTTTTGCGATCAGTGAATGGTATCGACCCACTTGCATCGCCTGGGGCGCACCCGCGAACACGCCGTGCGCGTCATGCTGCACCGGCGAAACCTTGCCATGCATCAACCGCCCCGCGCGCACGACATCGCCACCGAATACTTCGACGATTGACTGGTGTCCCAGGCACACGCCGAGCACAGGGATCTGGCCGGCGAAGGCACGGATCATGTCCATCGAGACACCGGCGTCGCGCGGCGTGCCTGGGCCCGGCGAAATACACAGGTGCGTGGGCTGCAGTGCCTGCGCGTGCTCGATCGTGATCGCGTCGTTGCGATGCACGAGCACCTCTGCGCCCAGCACGAGGAAGGCCTGCACGAGGTTGTAGGTGAAGCTGTCGTAATTATCGACCAGCAGCAGGCGCGGCGCGAACGGGGGCATCAGAGGCCCTCCCGCGCGATGTCGAGCGCGCGCCGCAACACGTCGCTCTTGGCAAACACCTCGCGGTATTCGTTCAGCGGCACGCTGTCCGCGACGATGCCGGCGCCGGCCTGGAAGCTGTAGGTGTCGCCGTGAAACACCATCGTGCGGATCGTGATTGCGTGATTCATGTCGCCGCCCAAACCGAAGTATCCCACCGTGCCGCCGTAGAACCCCCGCCGCACCGGCTCGAGTTCGTCGATGATTTCCATGGCGCGCACCTTGGGCGCGCCGACGAGCGTGCCGGCGGGAAACGCGGCCGCAAACAGGTCGAACTGGTCCCGACTCTGCGCGAGGCGGCCGTTGACGCCGCTGACGATGTGCATGACGTGGCTGTAACGCTCGATGGAACGGTAAGGGTCAACACGCACGCTGCCGGCTTCTGCCACACGGCCGAGGTCGTTGCGGGCCAGGTCGACGAGCATGACGTGCTCGGCATTCTCTTTCGGATCAGCGAGCAAAGTGGCTTCATTGGCACGGTCCTGCTCGGCGTCTGCGCCGCGCGGCAATGTGCCCGCGATTGGCCGCAGGTGCGCGATACCGCCTTCGAGCTTGACCAGTGCCTCGGGTGACGAACCCACGATGACGCGGTCGCCCAGTTCGCAGAAGTACATGTACGGCGACGGGTTCAGCAGACGCAGCGCCCGGTACGCCTCGAACGGGTCCATGTCGCACAGGCCGCCGAACCGGATCGACAGCACCAGCTGGTAAACGTCGCCCGACGCGATGTACTCCTTGGTGCGCGCGACGTTCTGCAGGAACGCTTCCTCAGTCAGGCTGGCGGAGGCCGGACCGAACTTCGTTGCGCGGAGCAGGCTTGGCAATCCGCCGCGCAGCGCCTGGATCACCTCGCGCCGCAGCGCGAGCCGTTCGGCCTCCGGCCCCGCGTGCAGCAGCGCAGCGCGGCGCGTCAGGTGGTCAAAAGCCAGCACCGAGCGTGGCGCGACGTAGTGCGCGTCGGGCACGCCGTCCTCGGGTTGCGTCCGTGACGGCAGCCGCTCGAAGTAACGCACCAGGTCGTAGCTGGCCGCACCGACCATGCCGCCCAACAGCGGGAAGCCCGCTTGCGTGACGTCGGGGCGCGGCGATCGGGCGAGCGCGGCCCGCAGGCTCGCAAGCAACTGGACCTGGTCGGCGGGACGCGGCTCGCTCACGCCATTCACGACGAGGCCCGCCGCGTCGAGACGGTATTCCAGGCAGTCGCCGAAGCCGATGAACGAATAGCGGGCAAGCCGCTCGCCGCCTTCGACGCTTTCCAGCAGGAAGCGGGGCCGGAAGGGCTTCAGCTTGAGATAGGCCGACACCGGTGTGTCGAGGTCGGCTGCAATGTCGAACAAGGTCGTCGTCACCAATGGCTCCTCTAGCGCGGGGGCCCGGGGGACGGACAACAAAAAACCCATCCCACGGTGCTGCGCGGAGATGGGTCCTGAATTCCTGCGAAAGAGACTAACGCGGCCGGCCCCACTCCTAGAAGTGGCGCCACCACCAACGGCTGTTGCTGCGCGTGTTGTATGCGGTTGCGTTCATCTCGCGGCGCAGTATCCATGGGCGGGTGCGGACCGTCAAGGAAGGGGGGAGGAAGGGCAGGAAGGGCAGGAAGCGCGGGAAGGACCGGAAGGACCGGAAGGACCGGAAGGTGAGAGGTGACTCCGGCACTTCCTGCGCTTCCTGCGCTTCCTGCGCTTCCTGCGCTTCCTGCACTTCCTGCGCTTCCTGCCCTTCCTGCGCTTCCTGCCCTTCCTGCGCTTCCTGCCCTTCCCCTAGCCTAGAATCGAAAGTGCGAATTAATAGCCGGAGTCGCGACAGTGGAGCTCTTGGGCGGGGTTAGCAGACAGCGCATCAGCGAGGTGTTCGCGGCGGAGCAGCGCCGCTACACGGCAGCGCATCCGTTGTCGCAACAGCGCTTCGGCAGCGGCATCGCGGGCTTCTACGACGGCGTGCCGATGCACTGGATGCGCGACTGGTCGATGCCGTTTCCGTTTCTCGTCGAAGCCGCCCACGGCGCCACGCTGCGCGACATCGACGGCAACGAGTACGCCGATTTCTGCCTGGGCGACACCGGATCCATGTTCGGTCATTCACCCGCGCCCGTCGCGGCCGCCATCGCGCGCCAGGCCGCCAAAGGCTTGACGTACATGTTGCCCACTGACGATGCCATCGCAGTGGGGCGCTTGCTGACCGAGCGCTTCGGCCTGCCGCACTGGCAACTCGCGACCACTGCGACCGATGCCAACCGCTTTGCGTTACGGGTGGCGCGCGCGGTGACGGCGCGGCCGAAGATCCTTGTTTTCAACGGCTGCTATCACGGCACGGTCGACGAGACGTTCGTGCGACTGCTGGACGGCCGCGCGACGCATCGGCCCGGGCTGCTTGGGCAAGTGACGGACCTGACGCAGCTCGCGCGCGTCGTCGAGTTCAATGACGTCGATGCGCTGCGCCGTGAACTCGCGCACGGTGACGTCGCGTGCGTGATCACGGAGCCTGTGCTGACGAACTCGTGCATGGTCCTGCCCGAGCCGGGATTCCTGACTGCGCTGCGCAGTCTGACCCGGGACGCCGGCACGCTGTTACTGATCGACGAAACACACACTATTTCCACCGGGCCGGGCGGCTACGCGCGCGCGCACGGTCTCGAGCCTGATTTGTTCGTGCTCGGCAAGCCGATTGCGGGCGGTGTCCCGGCGAGCGTCTGGGGTTTCACGGATGAGGTCGCGCGGCGACTCGATGCCGTGCGCGCCGCCACGCCTCCCGGCCACTCAGGCATGGGCACGACGCTGTCCGCCAATGCGCTGGCGGTGGCGGCGATGCGAGCGACGCTCGAGAGCGTGATGACCGACGACGCCTACGCTGGCATGAACGAACTGGCCGGCGAGCTCGCGGCGGGGCTGCAGCGCACGATCGACTCGCGCAGATTGCCATGGCACGTGGTGCGGGTGGGGGCGCGGGTGGAATTTGTCTGTGCGCCCGGCCCCTTGCGCAACGGCACGCAGGCGGCGGCCGCCCACCTGCCGAAACTGGAGCAGTGCGTGCACCTGGCACTGCTTAACCGCGGTTGCCTGATCGCACCATTCCACAACATGATGCTGGTCTGCCCGGCGACGACGAAACTGCAGGTTATCCGCCTGCAGGATGCATTCACCAGCGTGGCCGACGCTTTGCTCGGGGCTGATTCATCTCCATGCGACAGTGACCAACAGGGCTGAAATCATGCTGATAGAACAACTCGCGGCCATCGTTGGCCAGGACAACGTGCTGACGGGCGAGCAGGTCGCAGCCCGCGCGAACAACTGGGCCGATCATCGGCCGTGCCGTGCCAAGGCCATCGTCCGCCCGGGCTCGACGGACGAAGTCTCACGGGTGCTTGCCGCGTGCCACGCGGTTGACCAGCCCGTTGTGATGTTCGGTGGCCTGACCGGCCTCGTGCAGGGCTGCGTCGCCGGCGACCACGAAATCGCACTGTCGCTCGAACGCATGCATCGGATCGAGGTCATCGACACGATCGGCCGCACGATGACGGTCGAGGCCGGCGTGCCCGTGCAGAAGGTGCAGGAAGAAGCGGAGAAGCACGGGCTGCTGTACCCGGTCGACTGGGGCGCGCGCGGCTCGGCGCACATTGGCGGCAGCGTGGCGACCAACGCGGGCGGCAATGGCGTCATTCGCTACGGCATGACGCGCGATTCGGTGCTGGGCCTCGAGGCCGTCCTCGCCGACGGCACTGTCATTCCCGCGATGAACCGCATGCTCAAGAACAACGCGGGCTACGACGTCAAGCAGCTTTTCATCGGGTCCGAGGGCACGCTGGGCGTCATCACACGGCTGGTGCTGCGGTTGCGCGAACTGCCACGCGGCACGCAAACCGCGCTGGTCGCCTGCCCTGCCTTTGGCGACGTCACGCGGTTGCTGAAGCATATCGACGGCGCGTTGGGCGGTTCGCTCACGGCATTCGAGCTGATGTGGAACGAGTTTTACTGCATGGTGACAACGCCCCCTGCCAAGGGTTCGCCCCCGCTCGCGCAAACCCACGGTTACTACGTGCTGGTCGAAAGCGCAGGCGGCGACCCCGACCGCGACCAGGCGCTGTTTGAAGAAGCGATCGCTGCGGCGATCGAGGCTGGGCTGGTCGTCGACGCCGTCGTGTGCACGTCATCGGCCCAGCGCGATGCGCTGTGGGCACTGCGCGACGATGTCGAAGGCATTTTCCGGCTCGGCATGCCTGTGGCGTTCGACGTGAGCTTGCCGCTCGCCGTGATGGAAGAGTACGTGTCGGAGGTCGTCGTGCGGCTGGAGCGGGAGTGGCCCGCCTATCGCCGCTTCGTGTTCGGGCACCTCGGCGATGGCAACCTGCACATCATCGCGGTCGGTCCGGCCAACGCGGAGGCCCGTCACGGCATCGAGCGCTGCGTGTACGAGCCGCTCGCCACGCGTAACGGCTCGGTCTCCGCAGAACACGGCATCGGCACGGAAAAGCAGTCCTGGCTCAGCTTGTGCCGCAGTCCTGCCGAACTTGCGTTGATGCAGCAACTGAAGCGCACGCTCGACCCGAAAGGCATATTGAACCCCGGCCGTGTCCTGCCGCGCTGACGCCTGTCGTCGCAGGCGCTTCGAAACATCTGCAGCGAGAACCCTTTGCAACACGACTGGCAAACCCTGATTCGCGGTGCGCGCGTATTCGACGGCACTGGCACGCCCGGCGTCATCGAAGACGTTGCCATTGCGAACGGTCGCATCGCGGCACGCGGGGCCCATTTAGCGCCGGAGCGCGCGGCGCACGTCGTCGAGGCGAGCGGTCGCTGGCTGATGCCCGGCCTGCTCGACATCCACACGCACCTGGACCTCGAGGTCGAGCTCGCGCCCGGGCTGCCCGAGTCCGTGCGGCACGGCACGACCACCGTCGTGGTCGGCAACTGCAGTCTCGGCACGGCGTTCGGCGCACAGCGCCGCAATGGCGACGATCCGATCCTGGACTGCTTCACGCGCGTCGAGAACATGCCGAAGCCCGTGCTGCGCAAGGTCGTCGACCGCATCGACTGGCAAACGACCGGCGGATACTTCGAGCACCTCGACCGACTGCCGCTCGGCCCGAATATCGTGCCGCTGTTGCCGCACTCCATGCTGCGCATCGAGGCGATGGGCAGTACTGACGATGCCGTGCGACGCGAACCGACGACCGCGGAGCGGGCACGCATGCGCGCACTGCTTGCCGACGCGATGGCGCAGGGCTACGCAGGGCTGTCGACCGATTCCATCCCCTTTCACTACCTTGCCAACGACCCGCACAAGAGCGAGCGCATCCCGGCACAGCACGCGTCGTGGTCCGAGCTGAAGGAATTGCTGGATGTCGTGCGGCAAAACGATCGCGTCTGGCAGTGCACGCCGGATGCCGCAAATCGTGCGAAGACATTCCTGCGCTTTTTCCTGACCAGCGGCCGGCTGTTCGGCAAGCCGCTCAAGACCAGCGCGCTGACTGCCGTGGACCTCACGCACGAGCGCAACACCTACAAGCTGTTTCCGCTCATCGCGAACGTGCTCAACTCGCGCGTTGTGCAGGGCAAATTTCACTTCCAGGTGCTGGCGACGCCGTTCAGGATGTTCGCCGAGGGCGCGTTGTGCCCGATTTTCGAGGAGTTCGAGTCATCACGCCGCCTGATGGCACTCGACATCGAGGACGCCGCGGGCCGCAGCGAGGCGATGCAGTCCGACGACTTTGGCCATTTGTTCGTGCGGGAGTGGCACGACGCGCGCGCGGTGTCCACATTCAACCGCGACCTCGACGCGCTCACGATCGAACGCGCGCCGGTCGACGCCTGGTGCGGCGAGACCTTCGGCTCCGTCTATCGTCGTCTGCAGGCCTATCAGGCGGGCGACGGAGCGGTTGCGAGAGATGCGCAGGAACGCGCCGCGCTGGCGGGCTTTCCTGCCGGCATTGCGCGCGAAGGTGAGTTCCTGCTGCACCTGTTCCGTTGTTACGATCGCGACCTGCGCTGGTGGTTCACGGTCGCGAACGACCGCCCGGAGATCCTGCGCGACCTGTTGTTCCACCCGCACCTGTTGCCGGGGTTCAACGACAGCGGCGCGCACCTGATCAACCTCGCGTTCTTCGACGGCAACCTGCTGACGCTGCAGATCGCCGCGCGCGAGTCGCTCGAGCTGGTCGCGCAGGCCGTGCGGCGCCTGACACGCGAGCCTGCGGAGTTTTTCGGGGTCGACGCGGGCCGCCTCGATGTCGGCGCGCAGGCGGACATCGTGCTGATCGATCCCGAGGCGCTGCGAACGTACGACACCGACGCCAACCGGCGCATGGTGTATCGCGAGATCTTCGAGCACGAACAACTCGTCAATCGCTCGGATGGTGTCGTCGCGGCGGTCTACATTGCCGGCGAGCAGGCGTGGGACGGCACGCAGGTCACGCCGGCGCTGGGCACCAAGCGCCTTGGTCGCGCGTTGCGGGCGGGTTGAGCCGCGCGGGCCGCGAAGGCTAGAGCGTGCCGCGGTCGACGACCTGACCGGTCGCTGGATCGACGCGGATCACCGGCAAGCCGGCTGCCTTCCAGGCATTGATGCCGCCTTCCATGTTCATGACGTGCTGATGGCCCGCGGCGACCAGCGCTTGCGCCGCGCGCAGCGAGCGCACGCCGCCCGCGCACTGCACGACGACCTTGCGGCCTTCGCTCGGGATGGCCTTCGGGTCGAATGTCGACAGCGGGTAGAGCAGCGCTCCGTGGATGCGTTCGAACGCGTATTCGCTCGGCTCACGCACGTCCACGAGCAGCACGTCACCTGCAGTGATGGCCGTGCGCACGTCCGCGGGAGACGCCTGGGTGATCGCAGTCATGGCATTTCGTCCTTGTGGGTTCGCGGTCGCTAGTGGGTCCGGCCGAAGACATCGATTGGCACCCGCAGGTAGTGCGTGCCGTCGTCGTCGGCTGGTGGCAGATGGCCAGCACGAATGTTTACCTGCACCGACGGGATGATCAGGATCGGCACGTCAAGCGTGCGATCCCGCGCGCTGCGCATCGCCACGAACGCCGCCTCGTCGATGCCAGCGCGCAGATGAATGTTCGCGCGGCGCTGCTCGTCGATCGTCGTCTCGCACGCGGCCTGCCGGCCGGCCGGCGGGTAGTCGTGGCAGACGAACATCCGCGTGCCGGCGGGCAACGAATACAGTCGCTGCACCGAGCGATACAACTCAGCCGCGTCGCCGCCGGGAAAGTCGCAGCGCGCGGAACCGCTGTCCGGCATGAACAACGTGTCGCCGATGAATACCGCGTCGCCGACGAGGAAGCTGACGCTGTCGTTCGTGTGGCCTGGCGTAGGGATGACATGGATTGAGCCGCTGCCCAGCGCGAGCGTCTCGTCGTCCTCCAGCAGGTGATCAAATTGGCTGCCGTCCGGCACGAAGTCGGCGCCAAGGCCGTAGAGACCCTTGAACGTGCGCTGCACCGAGCGGATCCCGCCGCCGATCGCGACCTCGCCGCCGAGCTGCCGCTTCAGGTATTGCGCCGCCGTGAGATGGTCGGCGTGCGCGTGCGTCTCCAGTATCCA
This sequence comes from Gammaproteobacteria bacterium, assembly GCA_031404015.1. Lineage (GTDB taxonomy): Bacteria > Pseudomonadota > Gammaproteobacteria > Steroidobacterales > Steroidobacteraceae > RPQJ01. The sequence continues at coordinate 11,048 of JANNGT010000006.1, forward strand.
GCGCACGTCCAGTGCGTGGGAACGGCAATGTGCAACGATTTGATCTGCCGCGCCATGAGCGGTGCGAGCGGAGCGTGCGTCATAGTCGAGCACCGGGTCGATGATCGCTGCTGCGCCGCTCGCCGGGTCGGCGACGACGTAGCTCCAGGTGCCGGTGGCGGCGTGGTGGAAAGGCGCGACGGTCGGCTGCATGAGTGGGCCCTCGTCAGGCGGGCTTCGACGATTCGATCTCCGCCAGTCGTTGTTCCAGCGCCGCCAGCTTTTCGCGCGTGCGGCGCAGGACGGCGCTCTGCACGTCGAACTCCTCGCGGGTCACCAGGTCGAGCCGCGCAAGCTGCGATTGCAGCACGCCTTTGAAGTTCTGCTCGAGGTCGCGGCGCAGCGCCGCAACGTTCTCGGGCACGGCGCCGGCCAGGCGGCGGGCAAGGTCATCGATCATGCGCGGGTCGAAAGCCATGGTGAGCCGGGTCCGGGGTCGGGAACGCCAGTTTAACGGACCGTCGGGTCCACGCGGCCGGTGCGCGGCACCTATCGGTGCATCCAACCGGGCATGCGCTCCATCGTGGTGCGTGACGCCCCCCTCCCACCTGCAATCGCCAGTCCGGACGAGGCGAGACGCGTGGCACGCTTCCTGCATCGAGGGTCTCCGACGTTCATGCGCGACGCAGTCGCCCCGGGAGACCCTGCAATGAAGCTCATTACCGCAGTCATCAAGCCATTCAAGCTCGATGAAGTGCGCCAGGCCATTGCCGACATCGGCGTGCAGGGCGTGACGGTGACCGAGGTGCAGGGCTTCGGCCGGCAGCGCGGCCACACCGAGCTCTACCGCGGCGCCGAGTACCGCGTCGACTTCCTCCCCAAGACCAAGATCGAGATTGCCGTCGACGACACGATCGTCGAGCAGGTGATCGAGGCGATCACCAACGTCGCCCGCACCGGGAAGATTGGCGACGGGAAGATTTTCGTGACGCAGCTCGACCAGGCCGTGCGCATCCGCACGGGCGAGGCGGGCGCCGAGGCCGTCTAGGCCCTTCATTCGCACCAACGCCGATATGCATAGATTCATCGACAGGAGAACACCAGTGAAGACCTCGACCGCCGCGCCAAGTCGCCCGTGGGCCGCCGCGCTAGCTCTAGGCGCCCTGCTCGCGCCCACCCTGGGACTGGCCCAGGACGTACCCGTGCCCGACAAGGGCGACACGGCCTGGATGATGACCTCGACGGTCCTCGTCATCCTCATGACGATCCCCGGCCTCGCGCTGTTCTATGCGGGCATGGTGCGGTCGAAGAACGTGCTGTCGCTGCTGATGCAGGTCTTCATGACGTTCTGCCTGATCTCGCTGCTCTGGGCGATCTACGGCTACAGCCTGGCCTTCACGCAAGGCACGACCCCGTTCATCGGCGGCTTCGATCGATTGTTCATGCAAGGCATGACGACCAGCTCGGTCGCGGCGACGTTCAGCAAGGGTGTCTACATCCCCGAGTTCACCTGGTTCATCTTCCAGCTCACCTTCGCGGCCATCACGCCTGCGCTGATCGTCGGCGCGTTCGCCGAGCGCATCAAGTTCAGCGCGGTGCTGTTGTTCGTGACGATCTGGTTCACGTTCGCGTACCTGCCGATGGCGCACATGGTCTGGTGGTGGGCGGGTCCTGACGCTTACACGGACGCGGCCGCTGGCGCTGCAGCCGCCGAAAGTGCGGGCTTCTTGTTCCAGAAGGGCGCACTCGACTTCGCCGGCGGCACGGTCGTGCACATCAACGCCGGCATCGCGGGCCTCGTCGGCGCGCTCATGCTGGGCAAGCGCATCGGCTATGGCACCACGGCGATGCCGCCGCACAACGTGCCGATGGTCATGATCGGCGCCTCGCTGCTGTGGGTGGGCTGGTTCGGCTTCAACGTCGGTTCAGGGCTCGAAGCGAACGGCTTCACCAGCATGGTGTTTGCCAACACGATCCTGGCCACGGCAGCCGCAGCGCTCGCATGGTCATTCGCCGAATGGGTCCATCGCGGCACGCCGACGATGCTCGGCGCGGCGTCGGGCGCGGTCGCCGGCCTCGTCGCCATCACGCCGGCCTGCGGCTGGGTCGGGCCGATGGGTGCGATCGCGATCGGCATCATTGCCGGCCTCGTCTGCCTCTACGCCGTGGTCGGCCTGAAAAAGGCGCTCGGCTACGACGACTCGCTCGACGTCTTCGGCGTGCACTGCGTCGGCGGCATCGTGGGTGCGCTGCTCACGGCTGTGTTCTGCAGCCCGTCACTCGGCGGCACCGGCGTGTACGACTACGTCGCCAACGCGGTGGCGCCATACGACATGGCCGCGCAGTTCAAGGCGCAGTTGTGGGGCGTCCTGACCGCGCTGGTGTGGTCGGGTGTCGTGGCGGCGGTTGCGTTCA
>JANNGT010000007.1:0-17963 GCA_031404015.1 Gammaproteobacteria bacterium
GCTGGAGTGATGAACTGGGTATGGATCGAGGTGACGTTGCGATCCTTGGTCGGATCGCCGCCCGTGGCGTACTCGTGCGCGCGCAGGAACATGTCGATGGTCGCATCGCCGTTCATGTGCGCATTGAGCGGCAGGCCCAGGTCGTAGAGCTTCTTCACGAATTCCTTTACGAAAGGCTCCTGAAATCCGGGTTCTCCCGTCCAGTCCTTCTCGCCACCGGGGCCGCCGGTCAGGTATGGGGTGCTGAACCAGGCGGTCTTTGCGAACGGCGACCCGTCCAGGGTGATCTTGGCCCCGCCCAGCTTCAGGCGGTTGTTGTACTTGCCCCAGGTCGCGACCGGGTTCTTGGCCAGCATCTGGTCGAATTCCGTCACGAACGGAAAGGCGATGACGTCGATCAGGTAGACGCCCTTGGCAGCGGTACGTTGCATCGCCTCGAGCTCGTTGTCGTGAGTAGCGCCTTCTTGCGCAGTGGTGATGCCGGCGGCGGCGTACATCCTCTGACCGTCCCTGGTGAACTCAACCTCCTGTTCCAGGGCGGGCTTGGGCAACGAAGCGAAGATCGGCGCCCACGCCATCTCCATCACCAGCCCTTGCGGCTCGTTGCTGCCTTTCTTGCGGACGATCACGCCGCCGGGCGGCGTGGGCGTATCGCTGGAGATGCCCCACTTCTTCAACGCCGGCGAATTGAGCACGGCGCCGTGCATGGAAATGTGTTGGACCAGCACCGGATTGTCCGGGAACGCCTGGTCGAGATCGTCGCGACCCAAGGCGGTTCCACTGGGCATCGCGTTCTCGTCATAGCCGTAGGCAAAGATCAGCTCCCCCTTGGGGATCTGCCGTTGTTCGGTGAACTTCTTCAACTCGGCAATGATCTCGGGAACATTGTTGGCGGGCCCAACGGGCGGCGCCGCAACATTGACCTGGTTGGCCAAGTTCAACGAGGCGAAGTAGTGGCTGTGCGCGTCGATGAAGCTCGGCAGCAGGGTCTTGCCCGCCAGGTCGACCATACGCGTGGCCGTGCCTTTCTGCGCCTTCTCCACCTCGGCGCGGGTGCCAACGGCGACGATCTTGCCGTCCTTTACCGCCAGCGCCTCAGCCGTGGGCAGGGCTTCGTTGATGGTGACGATGTCACCGCCCGTGTAGATCGTGTCGGCAGCAACCTCAGGTTTCGGTTTGCTGCACCCCGCAGCAAGGGCCGCACTTGCCGCGACAGCGAGAATTATGATTGGTTTGATGGTCATGACTGGTGTGCTCCTTTAGCTGTTCTGGCGGCTTAACGTTTGAGCTGAGCGCGCCGAGGGACCGCTGCGTGACGCCGCGGCTCACCGATCACGGCTGCGCTCCAGCAAGTTGTTAGACCCCATGCTCTACGCTGCGTCTGCGTGAAGTCTGACGCCAAGCGCACGAGCGACCTTGAGCACTGTAGCGAAGCTCGGGTTGCCTCGGGCGCTCAAGGCTCGATAGAGGCTTTCTCGGCTCAGACCAGCGTCTTTCGCAACCTGACCCATGCCTTTGGCTCTCGCAATATCGCCTAAGGCGCGAGCAATCCGAGCCGCGTCTTCGGGTGCCGCATCAAGCCATGCGTCCAAATACGCCGCCATCTCTTCGGGTGTCCGAAGATGCTCAGCCACATCATAAGGTGCGGTGGAACTTTTCTTGCGCTTTGCGGGAGCTTTGGCCATATCGCGATTCCTCGAACTCTTTCGCCAGTCTCCTGACTTTCACAATGTCTTTGGCTTGAGACGACTTGTCGCCATCGATCAATAGCAACAGAAGCCGCGTACCGCGTACGGTGTAATGCACCCGATATCCTGGGCCCGAATCGACTTTGAGCTCAGAAATTCTACCGGCCAGAATTCGGTGCTGCCCGGGATTTCCATGAATCAACCTATCGATGCGAACCTGTATTCGCGCGCGGCCGGCCAAATCCTTGGGCGCATCGATCCATTCGCGAAGCTCCGGAGTAGCCTCAACGCGCATGGAACGACCGTAGCCTGTGGGCTACACAACGTCAAGCCGCAGCGGACGGCTGATTGGGGCGGGGTCTAACACCTGAATTAAACCGAGCCGCGAAGCGACTTCGGCTCGAATGAATTGTTAGGCCCCGCCTTGGTGATGCGGAAGCCCACCGCAAATCCCACGCCAGCGGCGAACCAGATGAGTGCGCTGACGACCTCGAAGGTGTTGCGCAGCTCCGGGTGGCCGATGGCAAGAGGCGGGAGCACGAGGGCGCGCAGAAGGCACACTGCCGCCATGCTGGCGAGACCCAAACGTTGCAAGGGCGGACGTCGGACAAGCCCGGCCGCCGAACTGGCATACAGGGCGCACACCGCCATGAGCCCGGCGATGATCAAGGCACTGACTGGAGCAAGCCATGTGCCCTGATGTGCGGACGCCACGACCGAGGGCGGAGCGTTGAAGAACTCGAACCACGATGGGCCGCCGAACACGGCGCCAACGTGGATGACCACGCCTGCGACCGCAATCGCCGCGGCCAGGTACACCCACCAGATGCTCGATTGTTTCATTGCGGGGCCTAACGTTCGCGTTCAGCCGCCGCCGAGGGCGGTCGGCTGCGACGCGTTGTTAGGCGGCGCTGACATTGACAGATCTACTCCTACGCCTGCGTCGTATCAACCAAGCAATTGTCGGCACAGCTAGGACGATCACGAGGCTGCCGAGACCGATCAGGCGAAGCATTCCCGGGATCGCGCTCATGAACGCTAAGAAATCAACGTTGCCTGTTTCCCAAAACACCCACTCACCGGCCAGCCGCGTTGCCAGGAGGCGCTTGCCAGTCTCGAGAATTACAATGCCGTTACCGGTCGCCGGGTTGAGACGTGCGGTGGTATTGATTGTGCCGTTGTTGCCGCTGCCATCATGACCGACGACAAAGCCACCTTTGTTGTTGCTGGCGTATAAGACGGTTCCAAGGCCCCAGATTTCTTCCCCGTACATAGATGCTTGCGGCCGCCACATCTCTTTGATGGTTTCCGGCGCAAGCACACCACGTCCAATTGGTTCGCCGTTCTTTCCCGGAACCTGGGCCTGAACGAAACGTGTGAGGTCGGAAACCGACGTGTACAGCGACGCAGCCGCAACGGCCGAGAAACGACGATGAGTCGACGGTCTAGATTCAGCATCGTATAACGTCGCGAGTTTCGATCCCTCTACCGGTGTCCAATTGTATGTCGAGCGAACCATGCCCAGGGGTCGGAAGACGGTGCGCTGCATGAAGGCCTCGAACGATTCGCCGCTCACTTCTTCGATCAGGAGCTGCAAGATGGCATATCCACCCCCCGAGTACCGCCACTCGGAACCGGGGTCGTATCCGACTTCAATAGTGCCGCTGACCCCGGCATCCGCATCCGGTCGCTTGAGGGTTTCTACCAGTGAGGGCACGGCCGCATCGGGCGCGAAGCCCGCGTAGCCAAGTCCGTCGGTGAGCCCGGCGGTGTGACTCAGCAGACGGCGCACCGTCACCTTGCTGTTATCGAACTTGCCTTCGGGAAGCACCCACCGTGTCAGGTAGGTGCTAACGGGTGCGTCCAGGTCGAGCTTGCCCTCTTGGACAAGCGCCATGACACCCCAAGCGGTGATCCACTTGCTGAGTGAAGCGGTCTGGAAGACAGTATGCACGTCCACCGTTTCGCCGACTGAGACGGCATGGACGCCGTGGACAGAGCCGTCTTTGATTACGGCGAACACAGCGTTGCCTGTGTTGCTGGAATCGACGAGCTTGGCAGCGGCGTCCATGAACCCGACGGTGTCACCGCGAGGAGCAAGCGTCTGCTTCCACCAACCTTCCGAGGTCCCAACGAACACGACGACGGCCCACAGAACGAGGAGCGCGAGAGTTGCCAAACCAACGCGGACCACTGCTTTCATTTGATCCTCTCACTCCTTTCGATACGCCGAACTTGTTCTTGCGACGCGTCGTCCTAGTCCTTGCCAACCGCAACCGCAACAGTGAAAGTCGTGTGCCGCCGCCTAACGTTCGAGGTAACCGGACCGCGGATGAGTGGCTAGCTTTGCCTTACCGCCGAGCTACCGAAGCCAAACGTACAACGTACTCTTCACCGTTTACCCTAAGGAGTTTGAAGGAGATAGTTTCGCCGATCGGGCGCTCAAGCAACGGGAGAACTTTGTTGGCTTTGACTCCAGGAACTACCTGCCCTTCGATCTCGAGGATTGTGTCGCCAACTGCAACCCCGCCGCGCGCAGCCGGCATATCCGGTTCGATCTTAGTACGGTGACGGATTTAATCGTTGGATTCAAGAAGAACCCTGAGACACGAACGAGGATGTTTACGCCGAAGGTTCCTTTATCTGCGGCGCATGCCACTCCTGCCGTGAGAAATATCAGCAGGAGAAGTACATAACGTGCGACGGAGCTAAGCATTTTGTGACGCCTAACGTTCGCGTTCAGCCGCCGCCGAAGGCGGTCGGCTGCGACGCGTTGTTAGGCCGGTGCGCCGAAGTGTTCATGGTCCAAACTTCACACCGAAATCACGGTCTTGCCGCAGACGTTCCCCTTCTCCAGATGCCGAAAGGCGTCAGGGACATCCTTCAGTGCAAACGTTCTGTCGATGACCGGCATGAGCTTGCCGGATTCGATGAGGTCTTTTACGAGTAGAAGGTCTTTCTTATTCGGTGCCGTCGCCAGCGGCCGCAATTTCTGGCCAACGAACGGAGCAATCACGAGCGCATGAATCCACTTGCTCGTGCCACCCAGCAGGCAATTCCCGCCTTCGCCGCCAATAAGCACCAGTGTCCCTCCTGGGCCGAGCAGGCGCCTGAGATCACCAAGCGAGCGGTTGCCTCCCGTGTCGAGCACGATGTCATATCGCTGCGTGCTCCTGGTGAAATCTCCATTGGTGTAGTCGACGACGACGTCGGCGCCGAGAGAACGCACCATTTCCATCTTTGCCGTGCTGCAGACACCAGTCACGTGTGCGCCGAACGACTTGGCGACCTGCACAGCGAAGACACCCACTCCGCCGGACGCACCGACGATGAGCACACTGTGTCCCGGCCGAATCTCGCCACGATTGCGGAGCGCTTGGAGGGCAGCGAAGGCCGAAGTCGGAACGGCTGCAGCCTGCTGAAACGAAAGGTTTGCAGGTTTGAGCGCGAGATTCTTCTCAGGCGCACAGGCGTATTCAGCAAAGGCCCCATCGCACGTACCGAACACAGCATCGCCCAAGCGAAGTTCCGAGACGTTCTTGCCGACCGCCTCGACCGTTCCGGCAACGTCCATACCACGCACCCGAATATTTGGGCGCATGAGGCCAAAACCCAGGACGCGGAGCATGTAAGGTAGGCCGGTCATCACGTGCCAGTCGCCGATATGCAGGCTGGCCGTGTGCACCCGCATGAGTACATCGTTGTCGCCGACCACTGGCTTGTCGATGTTGACATACTCGAGAACATCGGCAGAGCCATACCTATTTTGAACGATTGCCTTCACTGACTTCTCCTGAATCGGCGTGATTGGTTACCTGGCCCAACGTCGAAGTGAGTGGGCGAGCAGCCTTATCGCGAAGCACCTGTCGACTGCAGGGCTAGGCCGAATGCGTGGGCTCGGCGATGCCTGCGAGCACTGCAGGAGCAATGATTCGGTGAGCGGGAGCGACCGGAAGCATGTACAGACGACCAAGCAGGTTCTTTACGTGGACCACCGTTGTAAGGGTGACCTCGACGGCCAGGCCTTCTGGCAGGAGCTTCCTGTGAACGCTGAGGACTACGTTCAGGTGTTTGTCTCGATCGCCAAGTATAACCTCTTCGAAAGAGTTCTCGAAGAGAGTGAAGATTCCGACACGGTCACCCAGCACGTAGTCCTTTGGCACTCGCGTTCCATCAAGGTTGTCCATCGCACCAAGATTCTTCAGGCCGAAGAGCTGAACGATCCGATTTCTGGCACTCATGGCCGCATTGACCCAACGAGGTGTTTTCTCGGCCGCTGCAAGGAAGTGCTCAAGCGCAGAGCGCTCGATCCTGGCCGAGGTTATACCCCAAGCGTCATAAAAGCTGGCGCCGTGAACCAGTTCAGAGACTCGGCTGTTAGACGGCACTTCGGATTTGCGAGGAGACGGTTTCATGCGGTCTAACGTTCGAGCTAAGCCGGCGAGGGGTTAGGCCGCACCTGCAACAACTAGTTGCTGCAGCGTAGACCGCCGGCAGTAGCGCGGTGATCTCGTGGCATACCGTAGACACGCCAAGCGTACGTGTTGCCTGACTCCATGATCAGTTGCCGCACGACCTTATCTCCGGTGTCGCGATGCTCGAAAGTTTCACCCTCGCGAAAGAGCATCAAAGAGTTGTCGTCAGCGTACAAGACCATGTAGCGCTCCTCTGCCACTAGACCAAAGTTACCCTCATATGGCGCAAGGTATCTCTTGGTCAGAACCTTTTCATCTGCCGACAGTGAGAAGGTATGGTGGTACTTCTTGTTTTCACAGGTGGGTTCAGTTCGGATTACTTCGTTCCAGGTCCCGGCCAGCTTGGACGCCATCTTCGTGACGCCTTGGCTGGCCTCCGCTGCCCATGATGTGCAACCGAGCATCACCACAGTCGCGATCCCTAGTGTTCCTAATAGCTGGTGCATGGTCGGCAGTGAGCGGGTTTGAGCATCGTTCATTGAGTTTAGGTGTTTTCGCTGGGCGCCAAAAGTGGTGGGTGTGCCGCCTAACGCCTGAGTTGAGCCGCCCCGCTGCGGGGTCGGCTTGAACGATTTGTTAGCCACCATTTGCTATCAACAAAGACTGAACAAGCTTTTCTGATATGTCGGACGGCTGGCCTCTCCAAACAATCTTTCCGGATCTGTTGATGAATATTGCGTAAGGTAAAGCCCTTATCCTTAAAGCCTTGTGTAAGCTCTTGCCGCCTTCTACAGCATGAGGGTAATTCATTGGATACTTTCCAAGGAAAGTTGCAATTTCTTCTTTAGACTCTTCCGTTACGCCAATAACGACGAGGCCTTTACCTGAATATTTTTTATATAAATCGTTGAATTCCGGAATTGACTCTCTGCAAGGGGCACACCATGTGGCCCAAAAATCGATGAGTATCAGTGTGTTATTTTTTAGAACTGGAGGATCGGTTAGGTATTGAAGATCATTTTCAGGAAGTTGTTTGCCTAGTTTTACCCCATTATAAAGGTCAAGGGGACCCGCATTGGAAAGCGAACTTCCGATGAGCACGATTAGTAAGCAGAGGACAATTCTTTTCATGGGGCCTAACGCCCGCGATAACCGACGCGGCAGCGGATGGTCAAGCGGCACATTTACCTTGATGCGCGTTCGGTCGATCGCGAGGTTAAGCCGCAGACACCGAAATCTTTACGCCGAGACTCTGCAGGACCTTGAGCACCGTGTCGTAGCGCGGCTTTGCTCCAGGCGTCAGCGCCTTGTACAGGCTTTCCCTACCGAGACCACTACTCTCGGCAATCGCGCTCATACCGCGAGCCTTTGCAACGTTTCCGACCGCCGCGAGAAAGACGTCCGGATTAGGGTCCTCAAGTGCGGCCGTCAAATACTCGGCCACGACCTCGTCATCTACGAGGTACGCACTTGCATCGAATTCAGTGACTCGCGCCATAACTCACTCCTTTCCCAGCTCCGTCAGCAAACGCTTCGCCCGAGCGATATCGCGCACTTGACTGGACTTACCGCCGCCGCAGCAACAACAGCACGAACTTTCCGGTGCGTGCGAAGTAAATGCGGTATCCCGCACCTACGTGAATCCGCATCTCGTGGACTCCGCCTCCAACGCTCTTCGTGTCTCCGAGATTGCCGAATCTGGCCGAATCGATCCGTGCGATGACCCTCGCCTTCGCCCGAGCATCGCGAAGTTCCGACAACCAATGCGAAAAGACGTCCGACTGCCGGATTTGGTACACAAACCAAAAGTATCCGTATGGATACAGACCGTCAACTGCAGCGGGCGATCTGCTGCGGTCTAACGCCAGAATTAGGCCGCGCCGCGAAGCGGCGGCGGCTTGAATGAATTGTTAGACCGCGGCCAGGACTGCAACGGCATGTCCAAGAGCATGCGCAATGATTGCTGCCTCAAGCCCGTAGCGCCAATACAAGATGCCGAACAAGATTCCTGGGACGGTGTTGCCGATAATGATGTAGGTGACGACGGAAAGATTGAGGTTTGCGCCCATCGCTGCAGCAGCAGGTAGGTGCAAGACACCAAACAGCAGTGCGGCGACCACGATGGCCGCCACTATGTGGGACGTACGCGGGAGGCCAATCCGCTTTTGAATGAAGCGCCATGGCAGCCAAACTAGCACTGTCATTAGTCCCCAGCGCATGAGTATCTCTTCTGTCACGCCGCCGTAGAGAATTTTCGCGGCAACAGGGATTTCAATAGCTTGGCCAAGAGCAAGAAGCTCGGAGGGAGCTATGCGTGCTAGAAGCACAAGCAAGCCGCCGACAAGAAATCCACAAATCGCGGCAGGAATGAGTTGAATTTTTAGCGCGGGCCATACACCGCTGCCGGACAGCGCAGCTTCAATGACGGGGGCCCCAAGCCCGAGCGGGCGTGAGAGGGCCACGCCGCCCCATACAGCTAGGGCAACAAGCACGCCGCTCTGCAAAATACTTGCTGCCACTGCAACTCCGAACGGAACGTTCGGCGACGCCTTATCGGCTAGCTGTGGTAGTACGGTAAGTGACAAAACGACGACGCCGGCCATTGCAGCGAGCCAAAGTGCGGCGCCTAAGCGAAGCCTCGGGTTTTCTAGCACTTGAGGCCTCCAAAAGGCTCGTTCTGAGCGGTCTAACGTCTTCGCTGAGCGCCGCGGCTGCAGCGGTTTAGGCTTGGCACTTTATCCTTCACGCGTGCGCTCCAGCGAATAGTTAGGCCGCATGTCCCAAACGCGGCTTGAATGCTAACGCCCATGCTTTCCGTCCACATACGCACCGGGCATCCACGCTAGCACGATGCTGGGAAGGTTCGACTTGATGAGCGATCGAACTTCGCTCATCTCCGAATCGCTGAGATAGTCGTCTTCCATCCACACCTTCTCAAGGTCCGGAAAGCCATTGAGAACAGACAGGACGTTGCGGTAGCCAATTTCGCGCACAAGTTTCGCGTCTACAAACAACTCCGTGACCTCTTCGGCATGCCTGAGCGCCCAGTCGAGTTGCTGGGTGCTTGCTACACTGAGCCGCATCCGGGCACACGACATTTCTGGTCACCGCTACCCGACTCGATGCGGCCTAACGATGAAGCTGAGCGCGCCCAGGGGCCACGGCATGACAAGACAGATTACCGATCAAGGCCGCGCTCCAGCGACATGTTAGACCTGCTTAGCCTGCCTTCAGCTCTTCTTTTAATACGCGCCTCAGGGTCGCTTCATCAACGGATGTGGAACTCGTAGCTCGCCGCAGGGCTTGGTTGATGAGCGTCTGGTATCCAGTTCCCTCGGACTCCGCCTTCGCCTTGAACGTCATTAGAAGATCATTGTCGAGCATGATCGTTATACGAGTCTTGCCTTTCGCCTCCGCCTGAAGCCGCGCGAGGTGAGGAACGCTCTTGGCGCGCTTTGCCTTCGAGAAATCGTACTGCTTACGCATAGAAAGCTGCCTCCTTACGGGTGGACTTGCGCGCCGAGATGAGGCGTATTCGGCTATCGGCGCGAAGCGCATAGACAATAGTCAGAAGTCGAGCGTTCGCGCTCATTCCGATTAGCACCCAGCGCGATTCGCCAGCCGCACTGTCATCTTCCTGGGCCAGTGCAAGTGGATCGAGCAGGGCTGATGCACCCTCCTCAAAGCTCACTCCGTGCTTCTTGAGGTTTGCAGCCGCCTTGGCAGCGTCCCACTCAATTTCCATATGCATATCCTATGCATATTCGAACCGGAAAGGCAATCAGTCAAATCGGCGACTGGCGAACGCTACTGGCAGGTCTAACAGGATTTAGCTGTGGACCGTTGGGACGGTCGCGTCGGAATCATTTCCGGTATTTCCCCGCTAAGTGGCCGCATATGGGGGTAACGATCCTTGTAAGTAGTTGGTCTAAATAAACCATCAAAGCATTGGACCGTCAATTGGCCGTTGGGATTTAGGCCGCATGGATCCGCATAAGGACCCGCCCTCCACCGCTCATCACCCGCCCCGTCTTCTCGACGAGGTGCGCGACAAGCTGCGCACCCTGCACTACAGCTACCGCACGGAGCAGCAGTACCTGCAGTGGGTGCGTCGCTACATCCTCTTTCACGGCAAGCGGCACCCCAGGACAACGGGTGCGCCCGAGCTCGAGGCATTTCTCACGCACCTCGCCGTGACGCGCCAGGTTTCCGCCGCCACGCAGAACCAGGCGCTGGCCGCCCTGCTGTTCCTCTACCAGAAAGTGCTCGGGATCGAGCTGCCCTGGCTCAAGGAAGTGGTGCGCGCGAAGGCGTCGCGTCGGCTGCCGGTCGTGCTCACGCACACGGAAGTGCGTGCGGTCCTCGCCCGGTTGCAGGACGAGTACTGGCTGATCGCTTGCATCCTGTACGGCGGCGGGCTGCGCCTGCAGAAGGCGCTGCAGCTGCGCGTGAAAGACGTCGACTTCGACCTCCGTCAGCTCGTCGTCCGCAGCGGCAAGGGCAACAAGGATCGCGTCACCATCCTGCCCGAGGCCGTGGTCGAGCCGCTGCAACGGCACCTCGACGTCGTTCTTGCGCAGCATGCGCAGGCGATGCGCAACTGTCCGCCGCTGACGACATAGGACACCTTCGGCGGATGCGTGTGCCATTGATCGCGCTCACCCGGTCGCAACGTGTACTCGACGACCCGCACCCGCGCGTTGTCGAGCAGCACGTGGAACCGATCTGGCGAAGCACGGACCGAGTCGATCTCGTTCGCTGGCTGGGCGCTCGCCGTGAATGCCAAAAGCATCGCGAGCGCAGGCAAGCCGCATCGCGACCTCACAGTCCCAGGTCCGACAACGACGGGTGATCGTCCGGGCGCCGTCCCAGCGGCCAGTGAAATTTCCGCCCGCTCGCAGTGATCGCGAGGTCGTTGATGCTGGCGATGCGCCGTCGCATGAAGCCGTGGTCGTCGAACTCCCAGTTCTCGTTACCATACGAGCGATACCAGTTGCCGACGACGTCCTGCCACTCGTAGGCGAAGCGCACGGCGATCCGATGGCCGTGAAAGGCCCACAGTTCCTTGATCAGCCGGTACTCCAGTTCGCGGTTCCACTTGCGCACGAGGAAGTCGCGGATCGCTTCGCGACCCGAGAGGAACTCCGCGCGATTGCGCCAGGTGCTGTCGAGCGTGTAGGCAAGCGCCACGCGCTCGGGATCATGCGTGTTCCAGGCGTCCTCGGCCATTCGCACTTTCTGCGTGGCCGAATCGCCGTCGAATGGCGGGAACGGTGGGCGCGGAATCTCGGGCAGGCTCATGTCTGTTCCTTGCGCGTGCGCGCAGCGTCATGCGTTCGTCAGGCCTTGCCGCAACTGCATGTAGACACCGAGTCGATCGGTGATCTGCCAATGTCCGGTCAGTCGACCCGCGTCCACGTAGTAAACCGTGGCGCCGGACATCTTGATGGTATTGCCCGTGGCCGGAAACCCCGGGATGTCTCCCCGGTGCGTGGCGGACCACAGCCACGTGATGATCACCTTGTGTTCGTCGGCCAGCATTTCCTGCACGCTGAAGCACTGATCCGGAAACGGTGCGCGCGACACTTTCACTCGATCCTTGTATTGCGCCAGGTCGAGCACTTCACGGTCCCACGGATCACCTGGATCGTGGTGTACCGTGTACGTGTGCGCGACGTATTTCCCGGCGGCTTCGTAGTTGCCGTCGTTCCACACGTCCGCCAGGAATTGCGTCAGCAGCGTTTTGTTGGCCTCGGCGTTCGACATCGCAGATTTCCCTGGGATTCACGTCGCAGTCAGGCGGTATCCAGTAATGCATGCGGATACTTGTCGGCGACCTGCAATCAGGCTACTCCATCTGGATTCCTGGCTGAAGCGACTGGATTTTCGCTCGCTAGAGAAGGTTCGAACCCAGGTTTCCCAGGTTAGTGGCCCGCTCCACGCGCACGCAAAAATGAAAAGGCCCGCACGAAGCGGGCCATTTCATTTTTGGCTGGGGGACTAGGATTCGAACCTAGGTTGACGGAGTCAGAGTCCGTAGTCCTACCGCTAGACGATCCCCCAAAGGAACCGTTGCGGGGATTTCCTGCAAGCAGCGCCCTGACCGCTGCCTGCACCCGCGCGCTGGTTAGCGCTTGGAGAACTGGGTTCCGCGACGAGCCTTGCGGAAGCCGACCTTCTTGCGCTCGACTTCGCGCGCGTCGCGCGTCACGAAACCGGCAACGCGCAGCGGCCTGCGGAACGCTTCGTCGTAATCCATCAGCGCGCGCGTGATGCCGTGACGGATTGCGCCGGCCTGGCCGGTCATGCCGCCGCCCGCAACATTGGCGACCACGTCGAAGTGGTCGGCCATCTGCACGAGCTCGAGCGGCTGGCGCACGATCATGCGCGACGTCGTGCGACCGAAGAATTCTTCGATCGTGCGGCCGTTGATGGTGATCTTGCCGGTGCCCCGGTGCAGGTGAACCCGCGCCGTGGACGACTTGCGGCGGCCGGTGCCGTAATTGGTGTTTGCGGGCATTGCTGTAAGCCTTAGATGTCGAGCGGCTTCGGCTGCTGTGCGGCGTGCGAGTGTTTCTCGCCCGTCACGACATGCAGCTTCTTGAACATGGCGCGGCCCAGCGGGTTCTTGGGCAGCATGCCCTTGACCGCGAGCTCGATCACGCGCTCGGGATGCTGTTCAAGCATCTTGTCGAGCGTGCGGCTCTTGATGCCGCCGATCGCGCCGGTGTGCCAGTAGTACACCTTGTCGGTGAGCTTGTTGCCAGTGACGGCGATCTTCTCGGCATTGATCACGATGATGTGATCGCCGGTATCGACGTGCGGCGTGTACTGCGGCTTGTGCTTGCCGCGGAGACGGAAGGCGAGCTGAGTGGCGAGGCGGCCAAGCGTTTTACCGCTCGCATCCACCACAAACCAGTCACGCCGCACCTTCTCGGGGTGTGCGAAAACGGTGGTCATCGGAAAGGCTCCAGGCCCTGTCTGCCATGCAGAGAGCCGCGAATTCTATCCCAGCGTTTCGCTCAATGCAAAATTAAGGACAGGCGGGTTGGAACCTCTCCGGTGCAGCCCCTTAGGAATGGTCGGCCAGCCCACTATAATGAGCGCATGCCGCGTCCCCGCACCGTTGCCCGATCCCTTCCCGCCCGTTTGCCCCGCCCTCACCGCCGTTTGAGCCTGGCCGACCGGATGGTGCAGGAGATCGACCGCGGCCTGCGCACGGTGGCCGCGGCGAATGTCGCCGGACGCCCTTTCCCGGGGGCCGCCGAGCCCGAAACGGTCCACGACCCGGCCGCCCGCAAGCATGCCGCAGCACTCATGCGGGTGAATCATGCGGGTGAAATCGCGGCACAAGCGCTGTACCACGGGCAGGCCCTGACGGCGCGGAACCCGGCAGTGCGTGAACAGATGCTGGCTGCCGCCCGCGAGGAAACTGACCACCTGGCGTGGTGCGAGCAACGCGTACGCGAACTGGACAGCCGCACCAGCCTGCTCGCTCCGGTGTGGTACCTAGGCTCGTTTGCGATCGGCGCGCTGGCCGGCCTGAGCGGCGACCGCACCAGCCTGGGCTTCGTCGAGGAAACCGAGAAACAGGTGGTTGAGCACCTGGACTCGCACCTGAAAGAGCTCCCCGCGGACGACCGGCGGTCGCGGCGTACCGTGGCGCAGATGAAAGCGGACGAGGATCGTCACGCGGACGAGGCCAGAAACAGCGGGGCGATGGGTTTGCCGCGCCCGATCCGGGCCCTGATGCGCGGGACGGCGGCGATCATGACCCGCGCCGCGTACCGGCTATGACGTGAGAAACTTGCGGCGTGACGGGGCTTTATATTAAAAGCTTCGCAGCGCATTTAACATAAACAGCGCATACGACAGGAAGGGGAGCATGGAAACCGGCGGTAGACCCTTGAGCGACATTCCAGCGATCAATCGCTTTCTCAGCTATTGCCGCATCCGGGCCGTGCCGTCCAAGACGGTGCTGATCCATGCGGGCGACGTCCCCGACGTCCTTTATTACGTGATAAAGGGCTCGGTGGAAGTCCTGATCGAGGACGAGGAAGGCAACGAAATGGTGCTGGCCTACCTGAACAAGGGCCAGTTTTTCGGCGAGATGGGACTGTTCAACGAGCAACCTGCCCGCAGCGCCTGGGTGCGCACGCGATCCCAGTGCGAGCTCGCGGAAATGACCTATCCGCGCTTCCGGCAGATTGCCGCGGAAAGTCCCACGCTGCTGTTCGAGTTGGCCACGCAGTTGGCCAGCCGCCTCGACCGCACCAACCGCAAGCTGGGCGACCTGGCGTTTGTCGACGTCACAGGCCGGGTCGCGCACGCGATCATGGACCTGTGCAACGAACCCGATGCGATGACACATCCCGAAGGCACGCAGATCAAGGTGAGCCGGCAGGAACTGTCGCGCCTGGTCGGCTGCTCGCGCGAAATGGCGGGGCGCGTGCTCAAGGTGCTCGAGGAACAGGGCCTGCTCACCGCGCGCGGCAAGACGATGGTCGTGTACGGCGTGCGTCCGCGTCTGAAGGGCAAGGCTGCGGCGATGTCGCTCGCGGGTGCCGGCGCAGCCGCACCTGCGGGAGGCGGACTGGCGATGCGCGGCAAGAAAGCCACGACTGCGCCGGACGATGACGAGGACGATGAGGACGACGAGGATTGAATGTCCTCACCTCTCCCGCTGCAGCGGGAGAGGCTCCGCTCCGACTATCCCCCAACCCCTATCCCCTAACCCCTTTTCCAATTCGCTCGCGCATCGCCGCGATCGTCGCCGCGTAATCCTTCGCGTTGAAGATCGCCGAGCCCGCGACGAACGTGTCCGCGCCAGCCGCGGCGACCGCGGCGATGTTGTCGACCTTGATGCCGCCATCCACTTCCAGGCGGATGTCGCGACCGCTGCGGTCGATGATCCTGCGGACCTCTGCAATCTTCGGCAGCGTCGCTGGGATGAACGACTGTCCGCCGAAACCCGGGTTCACCGACATCAGCAGCACCATGTCGACTTTGTCGAGCACGTAGTCCAGGTAATGCAACGGCGTGGCTGGATTGAATACCAGTCCCGACTTGCATCCATTCTCGCGGATCAAGCCCAGCGTGCGGTCGATGTGCTCGCTCGCTTCGGGATGAAAAGTAATGTAGCTCGCACCCGCCTTCGCGAAGTCGGGAATGATGCGGTCGACCGGTTTCACCATCAGGTGCACGTCGATCGGTGCCGTGATGCCGTGCTTGCGCAACGCCTCGCACACCAGCGGCCCGATCGTCAGGTTCGGCACGTAGTGATTGTCCATGACGTCGAAGTGGACGACGTCTGCTCCGGCCGCGAGCACGTTTCGGACTTCCTCGCCCAGCCGCGCGAAATCCGCGGACAGGATTGAAGGCGCGATCCACGCAGCCAGCGGTTGCGATGTCGTCGTTGGTGCCGTCATCTGTCGGTCCTCACTTGATGCCGCGATGCGTCTTCGCCAGGTCGTACGCTTCCAGGATGCGCTGCGTGCGCTCGTGCGCCGCGGCGATCATCGATTCGGGCAGGCCCTGCGCCACCAGCTTATCGGGGTGGTTGCGGCTCATGAGCTTGCGGAATGCCTTCGTCACTTCGGCATCGGTTGCACTGGCAGCGACTCCGAGCACTTCGTAGGCATCGGTCAACCGCGCGTCGGGGCGCGCGCCAGAACCGGGCCCTTGCGATGGGCGAGCGCCGGGGCCGTGGCCATAGTTGCTCGAATGCATGCGCAGCATGGCCTCGAGCGAGGCGAACTCGAGCGGCGAGATGCCCAAGGCCTGGCACATGCGCTGGAACAGGGCTCGCGGCCGGTCGCCCAACCCATTGCTGCGGATCGCCGCCTCGAGCTGGATCTGCACGAACAACCGGCACAGGTCGGGCTGGTTGCCGACCAACTCGCGCAGTTGTGAGAGCGTCGACTCCAGCGGGAAGTCACCCTGCTTGCCGGCCGAGAACAAGTCGATGGCCCGCAGCCGGTCCGCCTCGCTGAGCGAAAAGCGCCGCATGGCGTCCCGAGCTGCGTCGATCTCCTGCTCCGTGACACGGCCGTCGCTTTTCGCGACATGGCCCATGACCTGGAAAGTGGCCTCGAAAAACGCACGACGCAGTGCAGCCTGGTCCGGACCCCCTCCACCTCCGTTGCCGAGGCGGCGCCGTCCGCTGGGGCCCCGCTTGCTCGCGATGTCGAACTGGTGCCCCAGCACCATCCCGACAATGGCGCCCAGAAACCCACGGCCGATGATGAAGCCCAGGATCGCGCCGATGATCTTGCCGTACCAGCCTTCAAGCATATGCGCGGGGCCTTGCCCCTTCCTGGAGTCGTTACAATGGATGGTCGGCCCGGACGATGCGTCCCTCCGGTCGACGATCGCGGCATCTTAACAGCACCGGCGGCCCCCACATGCCCACGCCCACGACCGACACGACTCCGACTGCAAGCCCCGCTGCCGGCGGCTCGCCACCAATGCACGAGTCCAACCTGCACGGCCTCACCCGTATCCATCAGGGCAAGGTGCGTGACATCTATGCGATCCCGGGCGACGAGCGGCACATGCTGATCGTCACGACCGATCGCCTCAGTGCATTCGACGTCGTTCTGCCCGATCCGATTCCGGGAAAGGGGCATGTGCTCACGAGCATCTCCAACTTCTGGTTCGCGCGCACAGGCCACATCGTGCCGAATCACCTGGCAGCCGCCGCGCGTGCGGACTTGGAAAAGGTCGTGCCCGACGCGGGTGATCGCTCGCGGCTCGCCGATCGCGCGATCGTCGTGCGCAAACTCAAGGCGCTGCCCGTCGAGGCCGTCGTGCGCGGCTACCTGATCGGTTCTGGCTGGAAGGACTATCAGCGCAATGGGCAGATCTGTGGCATCAGGTTGCCCACGGGGCTGCGCATGGCCGATCGCTTGCCTGAGCCCATCTTTACGCCCTCGACCAAGGCGCCCAAGGGTCAACACGACGAAAACGTGGGCTTCGATGCAATCGCGCAGTTGATCGGCGCGGACCAAGCCGCGCAGGTGCGCGACACCGCGATCGCGCTGTATCGATTCGCGGCGGAACACGCGCTGCAGCGCGGCATCATCATCGCCGACACGAAATTCGAGTTTGGCATCGATGAAGAAAATGGCGGGCGCCTGACGCTGATCGACGAAGCGCTCACGCCGGACTCCTCGCGTTTCTGGCCGGTGGACACGTATGCGCCGGGCACGAGTCCGCCGTCCTTCGACAAGCAGTTCGTGCGCGATTACCTGGAAACGCTCGACTGGAACAAGACGGCGCCGGGCCCGAAGCTGCCCGCGCACGTGCTGCAGCACACGAGCGAGAAGTACGCGGAGGCATTGCGGCGCCTGACTGCGTGATCGGCCCCCTCTCCCGCTTGCGGGAGAGGGCTGGGGGCGAGCTGGGCTTGCGGCGTCCGCCAGTCCGCCCTTCCGGTCTTCCCCCGCGCTCATGGTCTCGCGCGCTTCGAGCACCGCGCGAGGACCGCGCGATGCTCGGCGACCCTTGCTCGAGCGGGCGCGCGACGAGGGTGGTGCAATCGGTGCGGAAAAATCGATTGCGCCGCGCGCCAGGCGCTCGAGCTGCGGCGCTCGACAAATCGCGCGGGTAAAGACCGGAAGGTCGAACAGCCGACGCCAGCTTTCCCCGGAAGCGACACCCCCAACCGTCACCCGTTGCGCTCGACCCACCGCGCAATCACCCGATGGATCTCGCGCACCCCATCCGTGAGCGCCGCAGGCCCCGGCTGCAGGATGATCGACGACTTCACTTCGTGCAGCTCACGGTCGCGTACGGCCGGCACGTCCGCCCATCCCGCACGTGCCGCCACGTTGCGAGCAGAAAACTTCTTGCCGCACCA
>JANNGT010000008.1:0-2738 GCA_031404015.1 Gammaproteobacteria bacterium
AGCGCGGGCAGGTGGAGTTCGAGCAGTTCCTTTGCCAGCGGCGCTGCCAGGTACAGCTTGGCCTCGCGTTCGCCCGCGTCGATCTCGGCCGCGACGATGAACTCACTGCGGGCCAGCGCGGACGGTCCGGGCAACGCCGCGCCGCGGCCCTGGCTCAGCAGGTAGCGACCACCCTCCCCGTCACGCGCGCGACCGATGCGATCAGGGTACGCGAACGCCAGCAACACGCCGACCGCCTGGTCCCGTTCGAGTTGGGGTCGCGCGTTGCGGGCGTCGGTCGTCAGTCGTCGCGCAAAGAGATCGCGCGAACGCTGGATCTGCGCCAACGCGCGCCGGTCGAGCGTAAGCCCTGCAGGCGCGGGCGCGCCCCGCAGCACGTCCACACGATGGCGCAGGTCCGGATCGCGCGTTGCGCCCTGTCCGCGCAAAGGATCGCGCTCGCTGAGCAGGGCGGCAATGTCGCACGCCAGTTCGCCGAGACCGAGCGCCGCGCCGCGCTCGATCATGTGTGCCAGCCGGGGGTGCGTGCCCAGCCCCGCCATGCGACGACCCAGCGGCGTTGCCTGGCCGCGTGCATCGATCGCCTCGAGCCGCTGCAACAGGTCGCGCGCCTGCGTCAGCGTCGCGGTCGGAGGAGCGTCGAGCCACGACAACGCAGCAGGATCGTGCGCGCCCCAGCACGCGAGTTCGAGCGCGAGCGGCGCCAGGTCTGCTTCGAGAATCTCTGGCGGAGCCTGCGCGGCGAGCGCAGCCTGCATCGATTCGGACCAGAGCCGGTAGCAAACGCCTGGCGCGGTGCGCCCGGCACGCCCGCGGCGCTGATCGGCCGAGGCACGCGCGATCGACACCGTTTCGAGCCGACTCATGCCCGTGCTGGGATCGAAGCGCTGCCGGCGTTCGAGGCCCGAGTCGACCACGACGCGCACGCCTTCGATCGTGAGGCTGGTTTCAGCGAGGTTGGTCGCGACCACCACTTTGCGACGGCCATTGGGCGCAGGACGGAGCGCGGCATCCTGTGCAGCGGCGTCGAGGTCGCCGTACAACGGCAGCACGAGCAAAGATGAATCACCCGCGCCCGTCGCGATCGCCTCGCAACAACGGCGGATCTCAGCCGCGCCGGGCAAAAATACCAGCACGTCACCCGGATCCGTTGCGAGGGCGCGCAGTGCCACGCGAGCGGCGCGCTGCTCGATGGGCTCGGGCCACCGGTTGACGCCGACCGGAAGCGGCGCCGAGTAATGCGTTTCGACGTCAAAAGCACGACCCTCGGAACGCACGGATCGCGCTACTCCGAGCAGGCGAGCAACGGCGGCGCCGTCGAGCGTGGCCGACATGACCAGCAGCCGCAGGTCGGCGCGCAGGTGCCGTTGCGCATCCAGCGCCAGCGCCAGGCCGAGATCCGATTGCAGGTTCCGCTCGTGGAATTCGTCGAAGATGACGCAACCCACGTCCTCGAGCGCGGGGTCGCTTTGCAGCCGCCGCGCCAGGATGCCTTCGGTGACCACCTCGATGCGTGTAGCCGCAGACACCCGCGACTCCATTCGCGTGCGATAGCCGACCAGCTGCCCCGGCTCGCACCCTGCAAGGTGCGCGAGACGGCGCGCGACGGCGCGCGCAGCGATGCGGCGCGGCTGCAGCATCAGGATGCGCTTGCCGGATGCGAGCCACGGCTCGTCGAGCAGAGCGAGTGGCACGACCGTGCTCTTGCCCGCCCCCGGTGGTGCCTCGAGCACCGCGTTCGACTGGGCACGCATGGCATCCCGCAGCGCGGGCAGCGCTTCCAGGATCGGCGTGTCGGGCAACGCAACGTGCAAGCGCAAGGTCCTTGTGACGAACGCGCCGGCAATGTGCATGATTGGCCCATGGAAGGAAACAATCTGTGGATGTGGGCGCTGGCCACGATCATGGTGCTGGCGGGTTTGGCTGGCGCGGTGCTGCCCGCATTGCCCGGCGTGACGCTGGTGTTCGGCGGCTTGCTGCTGGGGGCGTGGGCCGACGACTTTCAGCGGGTGGGCTGGATCACGCTCACGTTCCTGGGCCTGCTGACCCTCGCGTCGTTCGCGATCGACTTCGCAGCCACGGCGATGGGCGCCAAACGCGTTGGCGCCTCGAAACTGGCGATCGTCGGCGCGGCGCTGGGTACGGTGGGCGGGCTGTTCCTCGGGATACCCGGCTTGATACTGGGTCCGTTCGTCGGCGCCGTCGCCGGAGAAATGATGTCCCACGGCGAATGGCGCAAGGCCACGCAGGCCGGGCTTGCAACGTGGCTGGGCCTGCTGTTCGGCACGCTCGCCAAGCTCGCGCTCGTGTTCGCGATGCTCGGCATCTTTCTCTTCGCGTACCTGGTCGGCTGAGGTTCGCCTCACATGGGTTGATAGACCGCTTCGCGCAGATCTCGAAGCAGGAAGGCGCTCGCGACAGCGTGACCGGCTCCGCTACCCTGGGGCGTGTCCCCAGAGACTGAAGGGGAAAGTTCATGTCGCCGCGTGACTCGACTACGACGCACCGCGAATCGATGCGTGCTAACCGCGCAACAGCCTCTCGTCGACCAGGCTTGCCACGACGCTCGGATCCGCCAGCGTCGAAATGTCGCCGAGCGCCTCGTGCTCGTTCGCGGCGATCTTGCGCAGGATGCGGCGCATGATCTTGCCCGAGCGCGTCTTCGGCAGTCCAGGCGCCCACTGGATGTAATCGGGTGTCGCGATCGGGCCGATCTCGCGCCGCACCCACTCGCGCAA
>JANNGT010000009.1:0-3305 GCA_031404015.1 Gammaproteobacteria bacterium
CGCGAACAACAGTCAATCCAGGAGGTCACAAAACCAGTCAAAGACCTACACTTATCCACAGCTGACCATCACGCGGTCAGCACTCATCCCTGGGTCAATATTGGATTGGCAGGGTGGGTCAAATTTGGACTGGCGCCGACATGTCTGACGTCGAAATGGCATTCCGAGGTCACGGCGTGCCGAGGGCGCGCTCGCGCCGAAAGCTTCATGCAAGCAGGATGTTCCACAGCGGTTGACGTTACGCCTCGACCGAAGCCACGGCGCTCACGTTGCAGCTCGCGCTACCGAACGGCAGCACCGTCTCCAGGTGAGAGACTTCTCACGGTCAAGATGGCCTGTCATGAGAGTTCAGCAAGCGAGCGGTTGGAGCCCATCAGACGCTCTCTGTCCGTTATCAGTCTGACGCCGACTACCGGTCAGCCACGTGGTTCTACGTGTACGCGGGTTCGAGCCCCCTACGGGACCGACTGCGCCGCCGAGCTCGCAGCCTGACACGACCTCGGGTTTGGAAGACACTTGAGCCCCGGGCTGGAGCACCAGAACCACCCGACAGTGAGGGCTGGATGTCCACGAAAGAGGGGAGCGCAATGAGCGACTGGGACTTCTTGCATGAGATGCACGAGCGAGGCTACAGCGCCGACGACATCGCGCTCGCAGCCGGCGTCGGCTATGCGCCCTGGGAAGAGGCCTACATCAGTCGGCAGTGGGTCGACGAAGAACTGAAGGACCAGTCACCGGACCCCGCCAAATCGCTGAAGCCGAAGGAGCCGTTCAAGAGCAGGGATGGCTTCCCGTTCTCGGTCCTGGAACAGGCCGAAATCTTCGAGGATCTGGTCGACTGCGCCGAGCGTCACTTCAGGAACACGGGCAGGTACCTACAAGTGTGGGGCGAACTCGGCGAGATCTACGCGGAGATCAAGTTTGGCTTGCGCCGCCATGGATCCCACCACGCCGGGTCCGACGGCACCATCGACGGCAAGCTCGTCGAGGTGAAAACGATGTCTCCTGAAAAGGTCAGCGACCAGGTCATCGTCAAGAGCCAGGGCAACTTCGAGCAGTTGCTGATCGTTCGTATCGACGAGAACTTCGAGTTCGCTGGCAATCTCATTGATCGGGATGAGTTGGCCGATGGCGGGGGGAGGTTTCTCAAGGCGCGCATGCAGGGGTCCGATGGCCCTTGATGACCGACAGAATCCAATTCGAAGCACCGGTGGGCTGAGTCTTGCCGTCCACTGTAAAGCTGACGGCCTTCTTCCGCATGCTCAGCGGCTGTTTCGCAGCGGTTGCGGTCGGTCGCTGGCGGCCTTCGAACTCACGGTTTCGGACACATTGCGGTCGTTGGGGCGCGCACACTGCCCCGCCATCACCGACCGGTAACAGAGGTACAGCTGACATAGCCGGTGACCGGGGCGGCGGCGGAAGGCCCACAACCTCCGACCGGCGTCAAACATCGTTCAAGCTCGATCGAACGACTGCTGTTGTTTGGCTCGACAGGTCGCTGCCGACCCACCTGCGACACCCGCGGCGCTGGACCCGACGCCCTGGAGCGGCCCTTCGGTGCGCATAACTGTCGCCGAAGAAAGGACCTTGTGGGGCGGGCCGCAAGGGCCTTCCCACTGACTCACCAGAGGAAGAACTTGGCGGTGGCGTTCAGCGTTTCGAGTTCCCACCCGTCCGGGATCGGCCCTCCGCGGCCGACGCCTGCCGGAATCGGGCCGACTGCACCCAAGCGGGAGGCGTCGGCTGGCTGCGCGCTCCCGGCAGCGCCAGGCAACGGCGCTCGATGTCGACGAAGGTCTCCTTCAGGAATTCCACGGTCGCTCGCACTCGGGGCAGGCGCATCGCTGTCGGCCGCACCATCAGACGCACCGATGGCGCATCGGTCGCGCTCCAATCGCTCAATGCTGCCACCAAGCGACCCGATCGCAGGTGCTCCTCCAGCACGATGTCCAGACTACGAACGACACCCTCGCCGGCCAGGGCGGCCGCTACGGCCAGGTCACGGTTGACGTTGCTCACCATCATCCAGCCATCGACGACGGCCGCTTCCTGCTCGCCATCGCGTTCGAACGGCCAGTGGTCCATCGCCGTGCCCCTCACGGCTCGCAGGACGAAGCAGTTATGGTGCTCAAGGTCGCGTGGATGTGTGGGCACGCCACGGGCTGCCCAGTACGAGGGCGCCGCACAGACGACCAGGCGCGGCTGGGCCAGCACGCGAACCACCTGATCGGGCTGCTCGTCCCATACCAGGGCGAGGCGCAGATCGGCCCCCTCGACGTCGGCCTCCCGCCCGGTAGCGAAATCGCGAACGTCCAGCAGGATCCCCGGGTGCCTGGTGTGGAAACGCCCCAGCGCCGGCGCCAGGCAATGCTGCGCCAGCACGTTCTGGATGGCGAGCGCGACCGGCCCCGCCACATGTGTCCGCGCCCGCCCGACGCTCTCGTCGGCGGACGCAAGGGTCGTGATTACCGACCGGCACGCGGCCAGGTAATCTTCGCCGGCCGGCGTCAATGACAAGCCGCGAGCGCTACGTTCGAACAGAAGCGTGCCCAGTGAGCGCTCGAGAGACCCAATCAGCTTGGATACGGCCGGCACCGTGACGCCGAGCGTGTGCGCGGCGGCGGACAAGCTGCCCGCAGTCGCGGCACCGACAAAGTATTCGATCGCACGCAGCTTGTTCAAGGTGTCACCTCCCGACATGTGGCTTAACTGGAAGTTAAGGCCCGTGCGCCCACCACGTCAATTCCGCAATCGTCAGGACCTTGGCAGGATACGCATCCATGCATGCCCAGTCCAACGAGGAGGTTTTGGATGAACGCCCCAGTCGACTTTCGCCGCCGGCTCTTGATCGGTTCCTTTATCGCAGCCGTCTGCGCGCCCACGCTGCTGCGCGCGCAGGCCGCGAGCGCGGCCTGGCCGGCTCGCATGATCCGGCTCGTCGTGCACGGAGCCCCCGGCGGCCTCTTTGATGTCTGGGCACGCCAGCTGATAGAACGCCTGTCTCCCGCACTGGGCCAGACAATCGTGCCCGATCATCGCGTGGGCGCCGGGGGACTGCTCGCGATGCAGCACCTGGCCCGAAGCGCCCCCGATGGCTACACCTTCGGGCTGTCGAGCTTCACGCAGCTCACGGTGAACCCCTGGATGTTTGAGAAACCCGCCTACGACCCCGTGGGCGACTTCGCGCCGGTGACGGCACTCTGGGCGTCCCAGGTGCTCCTCGCGGTGCGAGCTGACTCGCCCCTAGCGACGCTCGATGACCTGCTGAAGACCGCTCGTGCGCGCCCGGGCAGGCTCAGTTACTC
>JANNGT010000010.1:0-5468 GCA_031404015.1 Gammaproteobacteria bacterium
GTGTGGGCGACAACGAGATGCGCCAGGGGCTCTACCCACAGCCGCCCAACCTCTCGCTGCCGCGCGATCGCAGCCCGGCGCAGTCGTTCTGGGTCATCAAGCACGGCCTCAAGATGTCGGGCATGCCGGCCTGGGGCGTGACCCACGACGACGAGGCCATCTGGGGCCTGGTGGCCTTTCTGCAGCAGCTTCCGACCATGGACGCGGCGGCGTACGCGGCGCTGACGCGGGGCGAGGTCGAGGCTGCAGGCGCTACCATGGGCGATGCGGCCGAAGGCGGCCACGTGCACGTGCATCCTGACGGGGAGGGTCATGATCATTGAACCGCGAACACTCGCCGAATCGGCCGAGGACCGCGCCATGAGCCGCGGCGCAGGCTCGCCGGCCACCACCGTGCCACGTCGCGTATTGCTGGTGGAGGATGAAAGCGATCTCGCGCGCGTCGTCAAGCGACACGTCGAGGACATCGGCTGCCAGGTCCGCATCGCCCCGAATGGCGAAAGCGCGCTGGAAGCGGCAGCCGTCCAGGAGTTCGATCTCGTGCTGCTCGATGTGATGCTCCCGGGCATCGACGGCCTCGAAGTCTGCCGGCGCCTGCGCGCACGCCAGCAGTACATGCCGGTGCTCATGCTCACGGCCCGTTCGAGCGAGATCGACAAGGTGCTCGGGCTTGAGACCGGCGCCGACGACTACCTGACCAAGCCCTTCAGCGTCCAGGAACTGCTGGCGCGCATCAAGGCGATTTTCCGTCGCATGGACGCGCTGGCGATGCCACGAACGACGCCCGAGCGCGCCATCGACGTGGCGGGCGGACTGCGGATCGACCCGGCGACGCGCGAGGTGTTCCTGAATGGCCGGCCGATCCTGCTGACGCAGAAGGAGTTCGACCTGTTGCGACACTTCGCCGAGAACCCGGGCCGGGTGTATACGCGAGCGCAACTGCTGGATGCCGTCTGGGGCTACAGCCACGAAGGCTATGAGCACGCGGTCAATTGTCACATCAATCGACTGCGCGCCAAGATCGAGCCGAACCCGGGTGAACCGCAATACCTGCTGACCGCCTGGGGCGTTGGCTACAAGTTCGCGACCGAACCGACCGCCTCGGGATGACGTTGCCACGCACCCTGTTTGGCAGGCTGCTGCTGATCTTCATCGTCTTCGGCGTCGTCATGACGGGCGCACTGCTCGTCGTGATGCAGGTGTCGCACCGTCTCTATCACCTCGAGTTTGACCAGACCGTCAATCGCGAACTGGCGCAGCGCTACGTGGCCTCGAATTTCCTGTTGACGGATGCGCCGCTGAACGCCGAGACCTTGCATCGCGGCATCGGCAAGCTCGCGGCCGCCAATCCGGAGGTGGACATCTATCTGCTCGATGACAATGGAGGCATCGTTGCGTCCTCGGTGCCTGCGGCGGAGCGGCGGCGGTCGCGAGTCGACCTGCGTCCGGTGCGCGAGTTCCTGGCAGGACGCGGCGCACCGATCCTGGCCGACGATCCGCGCGACAGCAAGCGTCAGGAGGTCTTTTCCGCCGCACCTTTTCATGTGGCGGACTGTCCGGGGGACATTCTCTACATCGTGCTGCGCCGTGAGGAGCACCAGCCTGGCGCAGCCCGCTTGCGCACGACGTATGCGGTGGGCGAGGGCGCCGGGGTGATTCTCACCGCGGCCGTGCTCTCGGTGGCCCTGAGCCTTCTGTTCCTGCGGCTCCTCACCCGGCGCCTCGGCGTCCTGGAGGACGCGATCCGGCGCTTCCGGGACGCGAGTGGCATCGCGACACCGGCGCAGCACCAGACGGGCACCCCACCGGTCGGCGACGAAGTAGACCGACTCGAGGCGCTGTTCGGCGACCTCGCTGCGCGGATCGAGGCGCAGATGGAAGCACTCAAGTCCACCGACGTGATGCGTCGCGAGCTGCTGGCGAATGTCTCGCACGACCTGCGCACGCCACTGACGACACTGCTCGCCCACCTCGAGACGCTGCAGATGAAACAATCGGAGCTGACGCTGCAGGAGCGCGGCGAGTACCTGGACGTGGCGACGCGGCAGAGTCGGCGCATCGGCCTGCTGGTCGAGCAGTTGCTGGAGGCCGCCAAACTCGACGCCGGTCAGGTCACCGTCCACGTCGAACCGTTCCCGATCGGCGAGCTGCTGCAGGATGTCGTGCAGAAGTTCGCGCTGGCCGCCCGCGACTGCGGCGTGACACTCGAAGTCGACGCCATGGCGGCCGCCACCGTGGTGAACGGGGACATCGCTCTGCTCGAGCGCGTGCTCGACAACCTGATCGACAACGCGCTGCGTCACACGCCCATCGGCGGCCGCGTGACTGTGCAGTCGGAACCACGGGGCGAGCGGGTCCGCATTGCCGTGACCGATTCGGGCCCGGGGTTGACGCGCGAGGAAGCCGAACGCGCGTTCGAACGCTTCTACCGTGGTGATCCGGGCCGCTCGACGCGCTCTGGTCAATCGGGTCTCGGACTTGCCATCGTCAAAAGCATTCTCGAGCTGCACGGCAGCGACGTCCACGTAGAAAGCAAACCGGACCACGGTGCGTCATTCTATTTTGAGCTGCCGATCGTCGCGCAGCCGGCTAGGACGACTCCTACATAGGCCTGTCGTGCAGTCCCCGCACCAATCGTGTGCTTCACCTAAGGGCCGCCCGGCGTTGTTGAAGTCAGATTTCGTTTTATACGTAGAGTCGCCCGCCGCGAGATTCATGAGACTTCTTTGTCTGATCATGGTCAGCGTACCGGTCCGGCGAGCTGTTCGCGGCGCAGGCACCGGCGGCGCATGAGACGAGCAGCAACTTATCTTTCGATCCATTTGGCTCCAGGAGAATGACGATGAAACGATTTATCACGCTGTTGAGTGCCGGCGCTGTCGCGCTGATGTTGTCGAATTCGGTGATGGCCGGAACCGAAAGCTCGGTCACGGCGGCACAGATCCAGGCGGCAAAGACCCCCGCGGATCACGAGGCCATTGCCGTCGCCTACGACAACGAGGCTGCCCGCTTTGACGCCATGGCGGCGAAACACGCGTCGATGTCCAAGGCGTACAAGGCGGCCGCCACCACGCAACAGGGCTTGCACGGGGCAGCCATGGGCTCGCATTGCGAAAAGCTCGTCAAAACGTACAAGAATGCCGCTGAGGAAAATCGGCAGATGGCGGCCGAGCATCGCAAGATGAAGATGTAAGTCGAGGACGGAACAGGGTTGCCGCCTTGGCCCCGCTCACCAGCCGCAGCAATTTGCGTACCGCTTATTGTTGTGCGGTGACGGTGCAGGGGCGGCAGCCCACCAAGCGACATCCCGTTGGCACGCATTCGTCGCGCGCCAATCGGGCGCAGCTCTTGGCCATGAGCTTGCTCTACCTGATTTGCGCGGCTCGCGACACGTGCGAGAGATCTTTGCTCGACGATGACGTTGCGTCCTGACCGGTCCGGTAGCGCCGGTCATTGGACGTCATGGATGGGCATCGAGGGCGCAACGACCATGACTTGCAGTTCGAGCAGACCCGGCATCACACCGATGTCACCGGCGGCCGTGCCCCCGGACGCGCGCCCAAAGTGAGCGCGATGGGGTCACGTTTTACTTCTGTTCGATCAATTGTCGCGACAGCTTCGCGCGTCACGCGGATCGCTACAGGGCAGTGCGATCCGCCTGCGGCTCGGATACGTCGACGGGAGGCGCGCAGAATGGACATTGATGCATCCAGGTTGACCCGACGGTTCGCGGGTTGTGCGCTCGTCCTGGCGCTGGCGTGGGCCACCTCCCTGGCCGCAGCGGCCGACCGGCCGCCATCGGCCGATCCGCAATTGGCGGGCCTGCTCAGCGAAGCCGTGGAAAACAATCCGGAACTCGCCGCTGCGCGGAGTGAGCGCGAAGCAGCGTGGCAAAGAATCGCGCCGGCCGGAGCCCTGGAGGACCCGATGCTCGAGGTTGGCGTGATCAACGCTCCGCTCGACCCGCTGAGCCTCGGACGCGAAGACATGACGATGAAGATGCTCGGCCTAAGCCAGAAGCTGCCGTTTCCCGGCAAGCGCGACCTGCGTCGTGCGGTCGCGACCGCCGACGCCGACAGCTTGGAACTCGCGGTGCAGGAAGCCAGCAACACGCTGGTGCGCGACGTTCGCGTCGCCTACGAGGAACTGGCCTTCAACGCCGAATCCCAGCGCATCCTGGCGCGAACCCAGACGGCGCTCGAGCAACTCGTTGCGATTGCACGATCGCGCTACGGTGTGGGCCAGGCAGCGCAGAACGACGTGCTCGATGCGCAGACCGAGGTGGAACGACTGCGGGTGGAGCAACTGCAGCTGGCGCGTGAGAACACTGTCCTGCAGAGTGAACTGCGGCGCCTGCTCGGCCGCACCGGAACGCCGGACCCGATCAACGTGGGTGCGCCCCAATTGGCGGCGGGTCCCGGACTCGACGTTGACCCCGGCAACCTCGCGATGGAGAACCGGCCGCAGCTGTTGGCATTACAGGCGCTGGTGGAGCGCAACGCCAAGTCGCTCGACCTCGCGCAGCGTGAGTACTACCCGGACTTTGACTTGAAGTTGCAGTACGGTCAGCGCGATCGGGCGCCGGACGGCATGCCGCGTGACGACATGGTGAGCCTGACGGTCGGGCTGAACCTGCCGATCTGGCGAAAAAGTCGCCTTGCGCCGCAGGTGGCAGAGGCCCGCGCCATGCGCAGCCAGGCGCAGAGCATGCTCGCCGCACAGCAGCTCGAGACGCAGGCCGCACTCGATGAACAGCGAGCGATCGCGACGCAGTCGCGGCAGAGCGCGGAGTTGTATCAGAGCACGTTGTTGCCGCAGACGCGCGCATCGATCACCTCTGCCCTCGCCGCCTATCGGGTCGGTGGTGTCGATTTCCTCACGCTGCGTCAGGCGCAGTTGCGTGAGTTCGAAGTGTCGACCGAATTGGCTGAGGCCATTGCCAACCACAACAAGGCTGTCGCCGAAATCGACTTGCTGGTCGGGCGCGGCACTCCGTGATCGAACCGAGAATCTCCGGTGGAGTCAGTCGTGAACCGTAAACAGATCATCAGCATTGCAGTGTTGACAGCCCTTGCACTCGCTGCCGGTTACTGGTGGGGTTACTCGACGGGGACGCGTGGCCACGCCACCGCCACCGCGAACGGCGGCAACACTGATGCGGCGGCCGGCGCTGCGACCGCCGGTCAGACCCGCCGCATCCTCTATTACCGCAACCCGATGGGACTCAATGACACCTCGCCGGCACCGAAGAAGGACTCCATGGGCATGGACTACATCCCCGTGTACGAAGGTGACGCGCCAGACGGTCCACAGGTCAAGATCAGCCTGAACCGCCTGCAGACCCTCGGCGTGCGGACCGAGGCGGCGGCCAGCCGCACGATGTCGCGCACGATCCGGGCCGTCGGCACCGTCGCGGCCAGCGAGCGCGGTCTCTACACCGTCAGTCCGAAGTTCGAGGGGTGGATCAC
>JANNGT010000011.1:0-2572 GCA_031404015.1 Gammaproteobacteria bacterium
CGCAAGTTTATGGACGTGAACATGGACGGCGCGCTGCTCATGACGCGCGCCTGCGCGCCCGAGATGGTGAAGCGCGGCGGCGGCGCGATCGTGAACCAGTCGTCCACCGCGGCGTGGATGAGCGCGGGCTACTACGGCCTCGCGAAGCTCGCGATGAACGGCCTCACCGGCGCGCTCGCGAAAGAGCTGGGCGGCAAGAAGATCCGCGTCAACGCGATCGCGCCCGGCCCGACGGACACGGAGGCGCTGCGCACCGTCGTGCCCGAGGTCTACAAGAAGCAGCTCGTCGCCTCGCTGGCGCTGCCGCGGCTCGGCACGCCGGACGACCTGGTGCCGACCTGCTTGTTCCTGCTCTCGGACGCCGCCGCGTGGATCACCGGCCAGGTGGTCAACGTGGACGGCGGCCAGATCATGCGGCCCTAGGCCAGCCCCCGGCCGTGCCGGGGGCTGACTCCCTTCGGGTTCGGTGTGCGCTCAGAGGATGCCGTCCATGACGTTCCGCAGGTCCCGTGCAAGCTCCGCGGCTGTCTCAGCGTCTTCGTCGATCACGGCTGTTCCCAGGTCACGGACCAAGGTGTCGACCCGGGTCCGGGTGACGGGATCGAGCGTATGTGCGATGCGGTCTCGGATCCATTCCAGCGTGACGAGGTCGCTCCTCACGCCATCGAGGGAACCGTAGGTCGCATCCACCAGCGCGCGCCGGGTCCACAGCTCGAACCGCATGGTGTCGACCTTGGTGACCGGCTTGTAGCGCAGCTGCAGGTCGTTGCTCGCGTACGCTGCGGCGATCGACGCTGAGTAGGTTGCGGAGCGGTTACGCGAAGCGATCCGTGCGATCAGATCCCGCAAGGCGACGTCGGTCGGTTCGACCAGTCTCGGCGGGACGTCGCCAGCGCGGAACTCCTCCCAATCTTCGAGCATGTCGAGCGCGATGACCTTCGCGCGCGTCCATTCCCTCGTCGTGACCAGGCGCGACTCGAAGATTTGATCGGCGCCCTCCGAGATGTCGGCCAACTCCTCGGGCACACCGCCCGGTAGGGAGTCGATGGGAGAAGCCAGCGCCATCGCCTCGAAGTCGTCACCCGTGGTCGAGAGGAACTCGCCGTATCCCGGCGCGAACACTTTCTCGCTCAGGGAGCCGTCCTGATGGGTCTCGATCCCTACCAGCACACCCGAGACCGGGCCCGAAGGTCCGTCGTAGGTTTGGTTGAGCTTCGTGATTCTCACCTCTTCGAATACGTTCCCGGGGATGTTCTCGGGACGGTGCGCGTCACCGATCCGCGGGTTCGCTGGCATGATCATGGCCGCGGGGCCCTCGATGCCTGCGTGCCACGTTCCATCGGTCGTGAAGATGAGTCCGGCTTCGTCGTAGTCGAACACACTTTCGCCCAGGTACCAGACCGATCCGTCGTCGGCCTGTGCGTACAAATCGATCGCAGTCTCCTCGAGGCGCCCATCCAGGAACGCCATGTACTGCGAGACGAGCACGCGCACGCACTGCCCCGGCGTCCACTCGATGATCTGGGTGATGGGCAGCAGCGTGGTTTCGGTATGGAAGACCTTGCCGTCGACGCGCCCGTTCAGGATCGCCGAACGCAGATCGCGGATCGGGAACAGTGGGTGGGTCACCGAGGTGGACTCAGAGAACGGCGCGGCCACGAGGTCGCGGCGCGCCGAGTCGGGCGCCAGCGGGACGTCGCCGAGCCCTGCTGCGTCGAGCTGTTCCGCGCTTGGTTGCGGGATCACCTCGGACACACTGGTCTGACAGCCGACGCCAGCAGTCGCTGCGATGGCAGCCGTCGGCGCGGCCGCGGTCGTCGACGCAAGAGCGGCCATCATCATTCCGAAAATGGGCAGCCTATGTGTGGTTCGCTTCATTTCGATCTCCTCTGTGTCAGTTGGGTTGCCTTCTCGATCCGGCCCGTAGATTCGGCGGCCCACATGACCACGAGATTGCCTGGGTATTGTCATTGCTGGATCTGGCGAAGTACGCTCCTGTCCTTCGAACCTGGAGGAAGCCATGAAGCTCACCGGCCACTGCTACTGCGGCGCGCTGCGCTACGAGGCGGGCGGCGACCCGCTCTTCAAGGGCCAGTGTCACTGCCGCGAGTGCCAGTACATCGCAGGCGGCATGCCCTCCGTCGTGATGGCCATGAAGGAGGCCGAGTTCCGCTACACGCAGGGCAAGCCCAAGGGCTTCCGGCGCGCTGATCTGCCGAACCCGGTGACGCGCGAGTTCTGCCCCGAGTGCGGCACGCACGTCGCGACGCGCGCGCCCGGCATGCCGGGTGCGGTGATGCTCAAGGTCGGCACGCTCGACGACCCCGCCGCATTCGGGAAGCCGCAGATGGTGATTTTCACCTGCGACAAGCAGGCGTTCCATCAGGTGCCGGAAGGCGTGCCCGCCTTCGAGCGCACGCCGGGCTGAGGGCGCCGCGATGCGCGTGATCGTCGACCGCGATCTCTGCCAGGGCCACGCCGCCTGCGAGGAGGAGGCGCCCGAGGTGTTCGGCGTGCCGAAGGGTGCGAGCACCGTCGTGGTGCTGCTGCCCGAGCCGCCGGAAGCGCTGCG
>JANNGT010000012.1:0-8903 GCA_031404015.1 Gammaproteobacteria bacterium
CCACTGCTGCTGGGCCTGGCGATGGGTGCCTACGGGCTGACGCAGGCACTGTTGCAGATTCCGTTCGGCCGCTGGTCGGACCGCTTTGGCCGCAAGCCGCTGATTACAATCGGATTGCTGTTCTACGCGGTCGGTTCGTTGCTGGGCATGTTCGCCCATAGCGTCGCCGCGCTGGCATTGGCCCGCGGCGTCCAGGGGGCCGGCGCGGTCTCGGCGTCCGTCACGGCCTTGATGGCAGACCTGACGCGCCCCGAGGTGCGCACACGGTCGATGGCCGTGATCGGCATCAGCATCGGCCTGTCGTTCGTGCTCGCGCTGATCCTGGCGCCCGCGCTCGACGCGGCCGTCGGCGTGCCTGGCATCTTTGCGATCATGCTCGCCATGGCCATCCTCGGCCTGCTGCTCCTGCACCTGGCCGTCCCGGCCGAGCCCGCGCGAACCGGCGGCAACGAGAGTCGCAAGTTGTCGGGCTTGCTCGAAATCGTTCGCCGGCCCGAGCTGCGTCCCCTGTATTTCGGGATGTTCGCCCTGCACGCGATCATGACGGCAACGTTCATCTCGGTGCCGCAAGTGCTCGAGACCAACCTCGGCATCCCGGGCGAGGCCCACTGGAAGGTCTACCTGGGCGTGTTCCTGGCCTCCATCGTCGGCACCGTGCCGCTCGTGCTCAAGACCGAGCGCAGCGGAGCAGCCGGTAAGCTGTTCGTCGCTGCAGTGGCGCTGACGGGCGTGGCGCAAGCATTGCTCGGGCTGGACCACGTGCACCTCTGGGCGGTGCTCGGCGCGCTGGTGCTGTTTTTCGCGGTGTTCAATTACCTCGAAGCACGCCTGCCCGCGCTGCTGACGAACGCGGCTCCGGCGGCTGACCGTGGCGCGGCACTGGGGGTTTTCGCCACCGCACAATTTCTCGGGGCGTTCTTTGGCGGCGTAGCAGGCGGCCTGCTGCTCGGGTGGTTTGGCATCGCTGGCGTCTTCTGGGGGGCGGCGGTGATGGCCTTCGGCTGGGCGGCGATCGCCTATCGTCCGGCGCTGGCCGCGGTACAGCCTGTTTCCAGCTGAACCCGGCCATTTCAGCTCACGCGGCACGCCTCCGGTTGCCGTAAAATCCCCGTCTCACCCACCCCTGCACAGGCTCTCCCCGAATGGCACGTGGCATCAACAAAGTCATCCTCGTCGGCAATCTCGGCAAGGATCCGGAAACGCGCTACATGCCTAACGGCAAGGCGGTCACCAACTTCTCCATCGCTACCTCCGAGAGCTGGAAAGACAAGCAGACGGGCGAGCAACGCGAGCAGACGGAATGGCACAACATCGTCATGTACGACCGGCTCGCCGAAATCGCTGCCGAGTACCTCAAGAAGGGCTCGCAGGTGTACGTCGAAGGCAAGTTGCGCACGCGCAAGTGGCAGGACAAGGAAGGCCGTGATCGCTACACCACTGAAATCAACGCCAACGAGATGCAGATGCTCGGCGGGCGCGCAGGTGGCGGCGGTGCCGGTGCCGGCATGGGTGGCGGCGGTGGCGGGGGCGCGGAGTCTCGCGGCGAAGCGCGCGGCACCCCGGCCGGCGGCAGCAGTCGGGCACCCGCGCAGGGCCCCGACGAATCGCCGTTCGACGACGATATCCCTTTCTAAGTAACGCTTCGCGAGTACGCGGCGCGCAGCAGGGCCGGCTCCATCCCGGACCGGTATACTTGCCGCCCCATGCCGCGCGTCTACCTCAAAACCTTCGGCTGCCAGATGAACGAGTACGACTCCGCGCGGATGGCGGACGTGCTGCGTGAGGCCGGCGGCTACGAGCCCACCGAGGTACCCGAAGAGGCCGACCTGCTGCTGCTCAACACGTGCTCGGTGCGCGAGAAGGCGCAGGAAAAAGTCTTTTCGCAACTGGGGCGCTGGCGCGACCTCAAGGCCGCTCGCCCGGGCGTGATCATCGGCGTCGGTGGCTGCGTCGCGAGCCAGGAAGGCGAGGGCATCACGGACCGTGCGCCTTTCGTCGACCTCGTGTTCGGGCCGCAGACGATCCACCGCCTGCCCGAGATGCTGACGCAGCTGCGCGCGCGCGGCCGCTCGGTCGTCGACAGCAGCTTCCCCGAGATCGAGAAGTTCGATCGGTTGCCCGAGCCACGCGCTGCCGGTGTGACCGCGTTCGTATCGATCATGGAAGGCTGCAGCAAGTACTGCACGTTCTGCGTCGTGCCGTACACGCGCGGCGAAGAAGTAAGCCGTCCGCTGGAACAGGTGCTCGCCGAGATCCGCTCGCTCGCGCAGCAGGGTGTCGGCGAGATCACGCTGCTGGGCCAGAACGTCAATGCGTTCAGGGGCGAACTTGCCGGCGGCGGGCACGCCGATCTTGCGGCGTTGATCTACCTCGTCGCTGCGGTGCCCGGCATCGAGCGCATCCGCTTCACGACGTCGCACCCCGTTGAATTCCGCGACAGCCTGATCGAGGCTTACCGCGACGTGCCACAGCTTGCGAACTGCCTGCACCTGCCGGTGCAGAGCGGTTCAGACCGCGTGCTCGCCCTGATGAAGCGCGGCCACACGGTGCTCGAGTACAAGCAGAAGCTGCGGCGGCTGCGCGCAGTCCGACCGGACATCTGCCTGACGACGGACATCATCGTCGGCTTTCCGGGCGAGACGGAGCGCGATTTCGCGGCCACGCTCGCGCTCGTGCGAGACATTGGCTTCGACCAGAGTTTTTCCTTCATCTACAGCCCGCGGCCCGGCACGCCTGCCGCGTCGCTGCCCGACGTTGTCACGCACGCGGAAAAGCAGGCGCGACTCGAGCGGCTGCAGGCGCAGCTCAATGAGCAGGCGCAGGCGATCAGCCGCCGCATGGTCGGCACGACGCAGCGAGTGCTGGTGGAGCGGCCTTCCAAGCGCGACTCACGGCAGCTCGCCGGCCGCACTGAGAACAATCGCTGGGTCAACTTCGACGGTGCTGCGTCCTTGATCAACACTTTCACCGACGTCGTCATCACCGAGGCGATGCCCAATTCGCTGCGCGGACGACTGGCCATCGCAGTGCCTGCACGGAGCACCGCTTGAACGCACAGGTCGATTCGCGCGAACTCTCGCTCGCCGGCGCCAACAATTCCCGCCTGGCCAATTTCGCCGGACCGATGGAGCAGAACCTGCGCCACGTCGAGGAACGCCTGGGCGTGGAAGTGCGCCGCCGCGGCCACGATCTGCAAGTGCTCGGGCCCAAGGACGCCGTGGCGAATGCGGCAGCCGTGTTGCAACGCATGTTCGAGCTCTCGGCGCAGGAGACCCTGTCGCCCGATCGCGTGCACCTGTGCGTGCAGGAATATGGCTTTCCGCGGCCAGTCACGGAGCAGTCGGCGGGCAGCGAGACGGTCGTGCACACGCAGCGCGGTGGCATTCGCGGGCGCGGTCCGAACCAGCGCCAGTACATGGACCAGATCCGCGCCACCGATCTCACGTTCGGCATCGGCCCCGCAGGCACCGGCAAGACGTACCTTGCTGTCGCGAGTGCCGTCGAGGCGCTGCATTCGGGCAGTGTGCGTCGCATCGTGCTGGTGCGGCCGGCGGTCGAAGCGGGCGAGCGGCTCGGCTTCCTCCCCGGCGACATGGCACAGAAGGTCGATCCTTACCTGCGGCCGATGTACGACGCGCTCTACGAGATGATGGGATTCGACCGTGTCGCACGCAATATCGAACGGCAGGTGATCGAAGTGGCGCCGCTCGCGTTCATGCGCGGCCGGTCACTCAACGATTCCTTCATCATCCTCGACGAGGCGCAGAACACGTCGGTCGAGCAGATGAAGATGTTCCTGACGCGGCTCGGCTTCGGTTCCAAGGCCGTGGTCACGGGGGACATCACGCAGGTCGACCTGCCGCGCCAGCAGCGGTCAGGGCTGCGCCATGCGATCGAGGTATTGCGTGGCGTCGAAGGCGTGGCATTTACGATCTTCAACGCGCTGGACGTCGTGCGTCATCCGCTCGTGCAGCGCATCGTGCAGGCCTACGAACGCAACACGGATCCCGCGGACAACCGGGACCGCTGATGTCCAGCCAGCCCTCTCGCGGTGCCGGCAAGGCACCCCTGCAAGTCGAGTTGCAGCTCGTCACGCGTCGGCCCTGGGTGCCTGGCCCCGTCACGCTGCGTCGTTGGGCGCGTGCCGCGCATGCGGCGGGCCTCGCCGCGCTGCCCGCCCGCAAGCGTCGCGTGCATGAGTCGGTCGCCGCGAAGGCCGGGCTGTGCGTTCGTGTTGTCGGCAGCGCCGAAAGCCGGCGTCTGGACCGGGAGTATCGGGGCAAGGACAAGCCGACCAATGTGCTGTCGTTTCCGGCGTCCCCGGAAGAGCGCGTGGCGACCGGCGCGCTCGGCGACGTGGTCGTTTGTGCGCCGGTGGTGGCCCGCGAGGCTCGTGAGCAGGGCAAGACCCTCGGCGCCCACTGGGCGCACATGGTCGTGCACGGCACGCTGCACCTGCTGGGATACGACCACCTGGCCGCCCGCGACGCCAAGGCGATGGAAGCGCTCGAAGTGGCAATCCTGCGTGGATTGGAGTTTCATGATCCCTATCTCTGGGTCACCCAACGATCTGTATGAGTAGTAGCGACCAGGCAGGTTTGACCGGCAGGTGGCTGAAGCGGCTGGCCCATTCCATTTCGGGCGAGCCACGCGACTTGGCGCAGCTGGCGGAAGTCTTCAGCGACGCCCGCGAGCGCGGCTTGATCGAGGCCGACGTGCTGCAGATGCTCGAGGCCGTCCTGGAGGTCTCGGAAATCCAGGTGCGCGACATCATGGTGCCGCGCTCGCAGATGGTGGTGATCAACCGCGACGACCCGGTGGCCAGGATCCTTCCGGTCGTGATCGAGTCGGGCCACTCGCGGTTTCCCGTCGTCGGTGAAGACCGCGACGAGGTCGCCGGCATCCTGCTGGCGAAAGACCTGCTGCGCTTCTTCGTCGAGGACGAGCCCGCCGAATTCGACATCAAGGAATGCCTGCGCCCGGCGGTGTTCATTCCGGAGAGCAAGCGCCTGAACGTCTTGCTCAAGGAATTCCGCGTCACGCACAACCACATGGCGATCGTGGTCGACGAATACGGTGGCGTATCGGGCCTGCTCACGATCGAAGACGTGCTCGAGCAGATCGTCGGTGACATCGGCGACGAATACGACCTCGACGAGGGCGAGGGCGAGGGCATTCGCAAGGAAGCCGAACGCACGTGGACGGTGCCGGCGCTGACGCGCATCGAGGACTTCAACCAGAGCTTTGGCACGCGTTTCTCGGATGACGAGTGCGACACCATCGGCGGCCTGATCCTGCAGGAGTTAGGGCGCATGCCCCGCCGCGGCGAGGCCGTGCAGATCGGCGGCTTCGAGCTCAAGGTGACGCGAGCGGACCGGCGTCGCATCGAGACGTTGCGGGTCATCACGCCGCGCGACATCGACATGCGGCCGACGGACGGCGGCTAGCCGGTGCAAGCCCGCGCGCGACTGCAACGCGTCCTCGGCTGGGGGCGCTGGCTGGCGCTGCCGCTCGGCGCGTTGCTCGCTGCGGCATTCGCGCCGCTCGACCACTATCTTTTCGCCTTCGTGTGTCCGGCCGCGCTGTTCCTGCTCTGGCAGCACGCAAGTCCGCGCGAGGCCGCCTGGCGCGGGTTCCTGTTCACGTGCGGCACGTTCCTGGCCGGTACGTATTGGCTTTATCACAGCATCCATCTCGTCGGCCAGGCACCAATCTGGGTCGCCCTGTTCCTGATGCTGGGACTGGTCGCGATCATGGGCACGTACACGGCGGCCATCGGCTACGTTGCGGCGCGCTGGGCGCCGCAGGACGGGGCATTACGCTGGGTGTTCCTGTTGCCCGTGCTCTGGGTGCTGGCGGAGTGGGTGCGGGGCTGGTTCCTGAGCGGTTTCCCCTGGCTCGCGCTGGGCTACACGCAACTCGCGACGCCGCTGCGCGGATATGCGCCGGTGCTGGGCGTTTATGGCGTGAGCCTCGCCACGGCCGTCACTGCCGGGGCACTGGCGACCCTGTTACTCGGCGAGAAACGGGATCGCATCGTCGCCGTGGTCATCGTGCTGTGCGTGTGGGGCACCGGTACGGCACTGACGCGCATTGCATGGACCACCGAGCGCGGCGCGCCGCTGCAGGTTGCGCTGGTGCAGGGCGCGGTGCCGCAATCGATGAAGTGGGAAGCCAATCAACGGGCGCGCACGCTGCAGTTGTATGCAGACCTGATGCTGCCGCACCTCGGGGTGGATTTGATCGTATGGCCGGAATCGGCGATTCCAGCCCTGGAAGAAAACGTGCGCCCTTACCTGGCGCGGATGGCCGGCCTGGCCAATGAAAACGGCTCGTCGCTCATGATTGGATTACTGCGCCACGATGCGACACGCGACGCCTACTACAACTCGGTCGGGGCCTGGGCGCTCGACCAGTCCGTCCAGTGGTACGACAAGCGTCGGCTCGTGCCGTTTGGCGAATTCTTTCCGGTTCCCCAAAGCGTGCGCGAATGGCTCCGGCTCATGAATTTGCCTTACTCGGATTTCGAGCCTGGCCGCGCTGATCCTGTGCCGCTGCGCGCAGCAGGGGAAACCCTGGCGCCCACGGTCTGCTACGAGGATGCCTACGGCTCCGAGCAACTCGCGCTGGTCCGCAACTCGTCGCTGTTGGTCAACGTGACGAACGACGCGTGGTTCGGGGATTCCACGGCGCCGCACCAGCACCTCGACATCAGCCGCATGCGCTCGCTCGAAAGCGGGCGGGCGATGCTGCGTGCCACCAACGACGGCGTCACTGCGCTCATCGACCACGACGGCCGCGTGCTCGCGACGCTGCCGCAATTCGAACGGGGGGTGCTGGCCGGCGCAGTGCAACCGCGGACGGGCGTCACGCCCTACGTGCGGCTCGGCAACTGGCCGCTGCTAGCGGTGCTGTGGCTGGGTGGCGGTCTTATCGTGGTGTTGCACCGCAGGAGCAGGTCACGATGAGCGAACACCGCGGCGCGTTGACGGCTGAAGGCGAGCTGTATCCCTCGCCCCGACACGCGCTCGACTACCTCGAGGTTGCAACGCCCGAGCCGGGCCGCGCCATTGAACTGGGCGCGGGACTGCGCTGGGCACGCATCCCGCTACCGATGGAACTCAACC
The DNA here is from genome assembly GCA_031404015.1 of Gammaproteobacteria bacterium. Classification (GTDB taxonomy): domain Bacteria; phylum Pseudomonadota; class Gammaproteobacteria; order Steroidobacterales; family Steroidobacteraceae; genus RPQJ01. Next base: position 7,128 of record JANNGT010000012.1, read on the forward strand.
ACATCAACGTCTGGTTGTTGCAGCACGAGGACGGCTGGATGCTGGTCGACACCGGTCTTGCCGAAGAGGTGTGCCGCGAAGCGTGGGCCAGCCTCGAGACGCACGATCTCGATGGGCGCGGGCTGCGCCGTATCTTCATCACGCACGATCATCCAGACCACATGGGACTTGCGCGCTGGCTGCACGAACGCCACGGCGCGCCGGTCTGGATGTCAGCGGTGGGCCATGAATCGACAGGCGCCTACCTCGCCGCATCACCGGATGCCTTGCGCGTCGTGCAGCATGCCTTCGTCACGGCGCACGGCATGGACATCGAGTTGGAGGCGTTGCACAAGGCAGCGGGTCGCGAACACGGCGCCTGGTACGGCGGCTTGCCGCCACTCGCGCGCGCCGCGGTCGGCGGCGAAATCATCCATGCTGCGGGTCGCGACTGGGAACTGATCGCAACCAGCGGTCATTGTCGCGGGCACCTGTGCCTGTACGACGCCCGACACGAAGTGTTGATTGCGGGCGACCAGGTGCTGCCGACGATTTCCCCGAACGTCAGCGTGCTGCCGTCGCGGCCGGAGGCGAATCCGCTGCTCGAATTCCTGGAATCACTGGCGCTACTCGAACGCTGCGCGCCGGACACGCTCGTCCTGCCCTCGCATGGCCGTCCGTTTCGCGGCCTGCATCGCCGCATCCACGTGCTGCGATCGCATCATCTCGAGCAGCTCGGAAACCTGCGCGAAGCCTGCTGCGAAGAGAAGGGAGCGTACGAGCTGCTCCCGGTCATGTACGGGCGACCATTGCGCGGCTATCACCGCTTCCTGGCGCTGGGCGAGACCGTGGCGCACCTCAATTACCTTTGGCACGAGGGTAGCGTCGCGCGTAACGTAGATGCCGGCGGCCGCATCCGTTTCGTGGCCAATTGAGGAGCTAAGATGGACATTTCCCCAGCGACCGTCTGGTGGGTGCTTGCCGGTCTGGCAGTCGCTGTCGAACTGGCCAGCGGCACGTTTTACCTGCTGATGGTCGCGCTTGGCCTCGCGGCCGGCGCGATGGCGAGCTACATCGGGTTCGGGGTGCCAATGCAGATCGCTGTGGCCGCCGTGGTCGGCGGCGGGTCGACCGCCGTCTGGCACTGGCGGCGCACCCGTGATGCCAAGTCCTTGCCCGCCGCGAGCAATCGCGACGTGAACCTGGACATCGGCGAGCGCGTCTTCGTGCACGGATGGTCCCCGGACCGCACGGCGCGGGTGCAGTATCGCGGCTCGACCTGGGAGGCGCGCCTGCAGCCGGGCGCAGATGCCGGGTCTGGAGAACACCTCGTGAGCGCCGTCGAAGGTAACTGGCTCGTGCTGAAGCCGGATGTCACGCCGCGCTGAGAGCAGCCACAAGTCAATCAGAAACAGGAAAGCATTCTCATGGAAATCGCACTCGTACTCGCCGTCATTGCGCTGATCTTCGTCGTGCAGACCTTCAAGATCGTGCCGCAGCAGCACGCGTGGATCGTCGAGCGGCTCGGCAAGTACGACCGCACCCTTGCGCCCGGCCTGAGCTTCGTCGTGCCATTCGTCGACCGCGTCGCATACAGGCATTCGCTCAAGGAAGTGCCCCTCGACGTCCCGAGCCAGGTCTGCATCACGCGCGACAACACGCAGCTGCAGGTCGACGGCATCATCTACTTCCAGGTCACCGACCCGATGCGCGCGAGCTACGGCTCCAGCAACTACGTGCTCGCGATTACCCAGCTGGCGCAGACGCTGCTGCGCTCGGTGATCGGCAAGATGGAGC
>JANNGT010000013.1:0-37899 GCA_031404015.1 Gammaproteobacteria bacterium
GAGCGGATGCTGCGCGCGGTTTCGAGGAAGCGGTGGTCGATACGCTCGTGCTCAAGTGCAGGCGGGCGATCGACGCGACAGGCGCTGCCACGCTGGTCGTGGCCGGTGGGGTGGGCGCCAATCGGAGGCTGCGCGCTCGCATGCTTGCGATGGGCGAGCAGCGGGGGGTCCGGGTCGTCTATCCTCGCGCCGAGTTCTGCACCGACAACGCCGCGATGATCGCGCTGCTCGGGCAACTGCGGCTCGCGGCAGGCGAACGCGACGATTTTTCGATCCGTGCCCGCGCGCGTTGGCCGATGACGGACCTGGTGCCGCCTGCGCCAGCCGCGTAAGGCCGACCGAACCTGACCTGGTGCGTGAGGCATGGCGGATCGAGCGACTTGTGGAACAGATTGGAACCGACCGGCCCACCCGAGCGAACACACGGCAACGATGGACACCATTTTCCTGACCGGCCTCACGGCCGACTGCATCATCGGCATCTGGGACTGGGAGCGGAAGATCAAGCAGAAGGTCGTGATCGACCTCGAGATGTCGACCGACATCCGCAAGGCCGCCGCGAGCGATCACATCGACGACACGCTCGACTACAAGAAGGTATCGAAGCGGCTGCTGCAGTTCGTGAGCGAATCGGAATTCCAGCTCGTCGAGACGCTGATCGACCGCATCGCGCAGATCATCCTCACTGAATTCAACGTGCCGGTCGTGAAAGTGCGCCTGAACAAACAGGGCGCGCTGCGCGGCTCGCGTGACGTCGGCATCGTCATCGAACGTCGCCGCGAAGACTACGCGGCTCCGTGAGCACGCCGACCCCGGTGTACGTCGCCGCGGGCAGCAACGTTGCGCCGCTCGACAACCTGCGTCGCGCGCTCGACGTGCTGCAGCGTCACTTCGCACCACTCACCGTGTCGCGCGCTTATGCCAACAAGGCCGTCGGCTTCGAGGGGGACGACTTCGTCAACCTCGTCGTTGCGTTTGCAACCACGCTGCCGGTAAAGCAGGTGATCGAACGCCTGCACGAAGCCGAAACTGCATGCGGGCGTGAACGTCTCGCACCGAAGTGGGCGCCGCGCGCAATGGACCTCGATATCCTGTTGTACGGCGACATGCTGTGCGACGAGCCTGGGTTGAAGCTGCCGCGGCCCGATCTGCTCAAGCGGCCCTACATGCTTGGCCCGGCAGCCGAGATCGCGCCCCTGCTGGTGCACCCCACCGAACAGCGCATGCTGCGCGAGCTGTGGGCGGACATGCAGGCAACACAGTCAGCGCACGAGTTGCGACCACTGGAGCTGGCGTGGACAGCCGCACACACCGGCGCCGCCACTTGAGCGCGTCAAATGCTGCGTCCGCCGTCGATGGCGAGGATTTGTCCGGTGACGTAAGGCGCTTCCGCGGCGAAGTAATAGGCGGCGCGCGCGATGTCGTCCGGGGAGCCCGCGCGCTTGAGCGCCGTCTTGCCGACGATCTCGTCCTGCAACTGTTCGTCGATGCCGCCCTCAGGCCACAGCACCGGGCCGGGCGCGATTGCGTTCACGCGAATGTCCGGTCCGAGCTCGCGGGCCAGCGACTTGGTCAGCATGATCAAGCCCGCCTTCGCGGCCGAATAAACCGGGTGCGCCCTGAGCGGGCGCATGCCATGGATGTCGACCATGTTCAGGATCAGGCCTTGGGCCTTGCGCAACTCGGGCGCCGCCGCCTGCGACAGGAACAGCGGCGCGCGCAGGTTGGTGCCGACGAGGTCGTCGAATTGTCCGATCGTGATCGAACCAAGCGGCGTCGGCATGAAGCTCGACGCGTTGTTGACCAGCATGTCGAGTCGCCCGAAGCGCGCAACGGTCTGTGCGATGAGGGGCGCCAGCGTCGTGACGTCGACCAGGTCGCAGGCAAAAGCGGCGGCGGAGCCTGCTCGCAGCGTATTCAGTTCCTCGATCAGGCAGTCCGCCTCGTTACCGGACGTGCGGTGGTGCACGGCGACCATCGCGCCGGCCGCATGCAACCTGCGCACGATGGCTTCGCCCAATCGTCGCGCTCCGCCTGTCACCAGTACGCAGCGTCCATCCAGCGGCAGCTCGGAGGCAATGTCTGTCATGTCGTTGCAGGCAGCAGCGGAAAGTTGAAACGGTCGACGGTGCGGCACGCGTACCTGTGCGTCCAGGGGACCAAGATACCCCAGCCTCTTCGGCGTGTCCGCGCCAGAGGTTTCCCGCAATCATGACGATACCCCTGGACCTGCCCGAACTCACGGCTGACGAGGCGGCCCACAGCGCCGTGCTGGCAGGTCATGTGCGTGCCGTGATTGGAGAGGCGGGCGGTTGGATCGACTTCGCACAGTACATGCAGCTGGCGCTTTATACGCCGGGACTTGGCTACTACAGCGCAGGTGCGCGCAAGTTCGGCGCGGCCGGCGATTTCATCACGGCGCCCGAGGTGGCGCCGGTGTTCAGCCGTTGCCTCGCGACACAGTGCGCCGAAGTGCTGCGTAACCTGGGGCCGGACGCGCGCGTGCTCGAACTGGGCGCGGGCTCCGGCGTGATGGCGGCCGAGCTGCTGGCTGAGCTCGAGCGGCAGGGCGTCCTGCCCGCGGAATACCTGATCCTCGACCTCAGCGCGGACCTGCGTGAGCGACAGCATGCGACGCTCGCGGCGAGCGTGCCGCACCTGCTGCCGCGTGTGCGGTGGCTGGAGTCGCTGCCCGATGAGTCGTTTCCAGGTATGATCCTCGCGAACGAAGTCCTCGATGCGCTGACCGTGCAGCGGTTCGCGCTTCGCGATGGCGAAGTCAACGCACTGGGTGTCAGCGTCGAGCACAGCCAGTTCGTGCTCGCCGAAAGAAGGGGCGGTGAACGACTCACAGCCGCAGTGCGCAAGATTGAACGCGACACGGGCATCAAGTTGCCCGACGGCTATGAGTCCGAGCTGTGCATCGGCCTCGCACCGTGGCTGGCCGCGATCGGCGCGTGCCTGGAGCGAGGCGTCATGCTGTTCGTCGATTACGGACTGCCGCGGCGGGAGTACTACTCCGCGGAACGCAGCCGCGGCACGTTGCTGTGCCACTTCCGGCATCGCTTCCACGAGGACGCGCTCACGCGCATCGGCCTGCAGGACATCACGGCGTGGGTCGATTTCACGGCCGTCGCCGAGGCCGCGCAAGCTGCCGACTTCGATGTCGCAGGCTACACGACGCAGGCTCATTTCCTGATCGGCACAGGGCTCAGTGAGTACGTGGCACACGTCGACGAACTCGGGCTCGTCGACCGGCTCAACCTGTCGCGACAGGCGATGGTGCTGACATTGCCGGGTGAAATGGGCGAACGCTTCAAGGTCATCGCGCTCGCGCGCAACTACGACTTGCCGCTGCGCGGCTTCGCGACCCGGGATCTACGGCACTCGCTGTAGCGCGCACAGCAGGTTCGCGCAGTGATGGGGCCGCCAACGCGATTCAATGCTGGCGCGCCGCTCCGATTGCAGCGACTCGCGCGGATCGCAACGCCTGCGCAATCGCCGGGCCCGCCAGTCGCTGCATCAATTCGGAATCGAGCTTTGCGGCCGCCGCGGCGCGCAGTGCGTTCCTGAAGATCGTGGCCTGCGGATACGGCTTGAGACGCAGCTCCGGTCCGCGACCGCGCGCATCGGCCTCGCAAGCCAGTAGCAGGCGTTCGAATCGCTCGGGTCTACGAAACGCGTCCACCGCCTCGAGCACCTCGAGCATGGTGGTATCGCGCAGTTCCGCGGCGCGATGAATTCGCTGATGTTCCCGCGAGACCGCCTGGGCGAGTTCGCGATGTTCGGTTGGTACCTTGAGGCGTTCGCACAGTTGCCCGATCACGCGTACGCCGGCCTGCTCGTGGCCGATGTGGCTGGGCCATTGATCCGGCGGAGTGACGCCCTTGCCGAGGTCGTGCACCAGCGCTGCGAAACGCACCGTCGATTCCTGCGACAACTCGCAGGCCACATCCAGCACTTGCAGCGCGTGCACGCCGGTGTCGATCTCCGGGTGCCACTTCGGCGGCTGCGGCACGCCGAACAACTGCTCGATCTCCGGGAACAGCGCAGCCAGCGCACCACATTGGCGCAGCACCTCGAAATAAACGGTCGGGCGAGCCTCGCTGAGGGCGCGCTCGGTCTCGACCCACACACGCTCGGGGACGAGCGCCTGCATTTCGCCGCTGCGGACGATCTCCTGCATCAGCGACAACGTCTCGGGCGCGATCGTGAAGCCGAGCGGTGCAAAGCGTGCGGCGAAGCGCGCGACCCGTAGCACACGCAGCGGGTCCTCGACGAACGCCGGCGACACGTGCCGCAGCACGCGCGCCTCGAGATCGCGCTGGCCGCCGTACGGATCGACCACGGCAGCTATCGACGTGGGTTCGCCGTTCGCGTCGATCGCCTGTGCCATCGCGTTTATGGTGAGATCGCGCCGCGCGAGGTCTTCCTCGAGGGTCACGTCGGGAGAGAATTTCGTGGCAAAGCCGTAGTAGCCAGCCCCGGTTTTACGTTCGGTGCGGGCGAGCGCGTACTGGTCACCCGTCTGCGGATGCAGGAAGACCGGGAAATCCTTGCCAACGGGCCGATAGCCGAGCGCCAGCAGGTCGTCGGGCCGGGCGCCGACGACGACGTAATCGCGTTCGATGTAAGGGCGGCCGAGCAGCACGTCGCGGACGGCTCCGCCCACCAGGTAGGTTTCCATGGGGTCGAATCGTAGCTGACTTGCGCACGGTTTCGCCTGGTGACTGCTGCGCTGCAGGATCGACGGCGGCCCGAGCAAAGCCTAGAGTGCTGCGGTTGGCAAGGGAAAGCGAGCGCGCGATTTCCGCGCGATCGACGCATATAAATCAAAGGATAACGAATGACAAAGTTCAAGATTGCCCTGGTGACGCTCGCGTTTGTCCTCAATGCGGGCGCCGCCCGGGCGGACCTCGAGATCTACAAGGACTACAACGTCAGCGACGCCATCTGGTCCATCACGACGATCAAGGTCAACGCGAATATGGACGACGCCTACCTCGAAGGCATCAAGAAGACCTGGGTCGCCTCCAGCCAGGTGCAGAAGGATCTCGGTCATATCGAGGACTTCAAGGTTTTCCGCAGCGATATGCCGGCGAGCGGCGACTTCAACCTGATGCTCGTCATCAAGTTCAAGAACGACGAGTCGCTCGAGCCGAACAAGGCCCGCTACGAGGCTTTCATGGCGAAGTGGGGCGCCGAGCGTCAGAAAGAAACGCAGGACATCGCGCAGAAGAACTATCCGGCCATGCGCACCATCACGGGCGAGTACCAGATGCGTGAGGTCACGCTGAAGTAACCGACCGTTCGGGGCAAGTCCTCGCGTGAGAACGCGGGGACTTCACTTCCTTCGCCCGATTGCGCTCCAAGCCGCGCAGTTTCGCTAAGCTTGGCCGCATGAACCGGGTCCGATTCGCCGCCGCCGCAGCGGTGGGTTGCGCAGCGCTGTCACTCAGCGGGTGCTACGTCATGCAGGCCGCGACCGGGCAGGCGCAGGTCATCTACCGCAGCGAGCCGATCGACGGCGTTCTTGCCAATCCCGCCACGCCGCAACATACACGCGACCGTCTATTGCTCGTCGCCCGCGCCCGCGCCTTCGCAATCGAGGACCTCGCGCTGCCCGACGGTCGCAGCTACCGCAAGTATGCAGACCTCGGCCGGCCCAGCGTCGTGCACAGCGTCGTGGCGACGCCGGAGTTTTCCGTCGAACCCCGTCACTGGTGTTTTCCGATTGCGGGCTGCGTGGCCTACCGCGGCTACTTCAACGAAGAGACGGCGCGTCAGTACGGGCTGAAGCTGGCGCTGCGCGGCGACGACGTCAGCGTGGACGGCGTGCCGACGTACTCGACGCTGGGACACCTGCCGGATCCTGTCTTCGGCACGATGCTCTCATGGCGCGACACGCGCCTGGTCGGCACGATTTTTCACGAACTCGCGCACGAGCGTCTCTACTTCCAGGGCGACAGCGCGCTCAACGAGGCGTTCGCGAGTGTCGTCGAAGACGAGGGCGTGCGACGCTGGCTGCAGCAAGCCGGACGCGCCGGCGAGATCCCGGGCTACGAGGCGACGCTCGCACGACAAAAAGAGTTTGCGTCGCTGCTGCTCGATGGTCGCGCACGCCTCGCCAGGCTGTATGCGTCGGGCTTGCCGCCAGAGGAGATGCGCAGCGAGAAGCAGCGCGAATTCGGCAGGCTGGAATACCGCTATGAACTACTGCGACGCGACCGCTGGCACGGTTACGCCGGCTACGACGCGTGGTTTGCGCGCTCGCTCAACAACGCGCACCTGGCCGCCGTCGCCACGTACGAGGATTGCGTGCCGGGACTGCTGCGGTTGCTCGAGGCAGCGGGATCGTCGTTGCCTGATTTCTACCAGCGGGTCGAGGCGACGCGCGACATGACCGCCAAGGCGCGCCGCGCGAAGCTCTGCACGACGTGATCAGCGCGCCTGCAGGTAGCGCGGCAGCACGCTGCGCATCGAGAGGCGTTCCAGCCCCAGCTCGGCGAGGCCGTCGCAATCGCACGTGGAATCGAGCGTGGCTGACAGGAAATTGTCCGTCGAGAACGGCTTACCGGGGACGAAGTCCATGACGGCCGCCTGGACGCGCGCGACGGCGCGCGGCAATGGCACGACGTAACGTCGCAGCCCGAGGAAGCCCGCGGTCATGCGCACGATGTCGCCGAGCGTCATGACGTCGGGCCCGCACAGCTGGAAAGTCCGGCCGGCCACGTCGTGCCGTTGCAGGCACGCAATGAACGCCGCAGCCACGTCGCCGACGTAGACCGGCGCGAACTTCGCGTCGGCGCAAGCCAGGGGCAACACGCCCGGTGTGATCTTGAGGATGCCAGCGAAGTTGTTGATGAACGCGTCGCCCGGCCCGAACACCACGGAAGGCTGGAAGATCACGTACTCGGGGCTGCCCGCCGCGCAGTGCTCGCGCACGTAGTCTTCGGCAAGGCCTTTCGTTTTCAGGTAGTGGCTGGGCCCGCGCGTCGAGTCGGCCTTGAGGCCGCTCATGTGCAGGTAGCGCTGCACGCCGGCCGCGCGACAGGCGCGCACGCACTTCTGCGTCAGCTCGGTGTGCACACGGCGGAATTGCTCGCCGTTGCCTCGACCCAGCCCGGTTTCGTTCAGGATGCCGACCAGGTTGATGACGACGTCGCAACCGTCGAACCCGTCTTCGAGTCGCGATTCGTCGTGCACGTCCACGGCGACTAACTGCACGGACGGCAGCACCATGAGGTCGCGGTGCTGCGCGGGGTTGCGCGTCAAGACCTTGACCGTGTGCCCGGCTCCACCCAGGCGCGCGACGATTTCACGCCCGATGAAGCCAGTGCCGCCGAGCACGCAGACCTGCAATGACACGCGCAGCTTCAGCGGATCGGGATGACGAGCATCGCGCTGCCGCGACGGATCTGCAGCACGAACGCCGCCTGGCCTTCCGTGAGCCGGCGGAAGTCGGCGACGTTCGCGACGCGCGTACGGCCCACTGCCAGGATCACGTCGTTCGCGCGCAGTCCCCGTTGGGCTGCCGGACTGCCTTCCGCAACAGCGCGGATGACCACTCCATTCGGGCCGTCGGCGATGTCGGCGCCTTCGAGGCCTGGCTGCGTGCCCGTCGCCTTCGCTTCAGCCGTTGCGTCACGTTCACTCACCACGGCGGTGACGCGGCGCGGCTTGCCTTCGCGCAACAACGCCAGGTCGACCTTTTCGCCGATGCTGAGCAGGCCGATCGAATTGCGCAGGCTGCCCGCGTCCTTGACCGGGCGGCCATTGACTGCAGTGATCACGTCGCCAGCTTTCACGCCCGCCTTCTCTGCGGCCGAGCCTTCGACGACCTGGGATACCAACGCGCCCTGCGTCGTCTCCGGCAGGTCCATGCTCGTGGCGATTTCCGGCGCGAGTGTCTGGATGTTCACGCCGAGCACGCCGCGCTTCACCGAGCCGAACTTGATCAACTGGTTCATCACGATCTTCATCATGTTCGACGGGATGGCGAAACCGATGCCGATGTTGCCCCCGGTACGGGAAAGAATGGCGGAGTTCACGCCAACGAGCTGGCCGCTCAGGTTCACGAGCGCACCGCCGGAGTTGCCCGGATTGATCGACGCGTCGGTCTGGATGAAATCTTCGTAACCTTCGGGGTTGATGCCGGAGCGCCCGAGCGCGCTCACGATGCCCGACGTCACGGTGTGACCAAGGCCGAACGGATTGCCGATTGCCACGACGAAATCGCCGACTTCCGCGCGATCAGAATCGGCGATGGGCAGGTCGACGAGGTTGCCGGCCTGCACCTTCAACACGGCCACGTCGGAACCCGGATCGGTGCCGACGACCGTCGCCTTGAGCGAGCGGTTGTCGAGCAACTGCACGGTGATGTCGGTTGCGTTTTCCACGACGTGCGCGTTGGTGATGATGTAACCGTTCTTCGCATCAACGATGACGCCGGAGCCTGCGCTCTGGAATTCCCGCTGGCGCGGCTGGTTTGGCACATCGAAAAAGCGGCGGAAAAATGGATCGTTGAGCAGCGGGTTCTGCTCGGCGACGGTGCCACGCGTCGCGATGTTGACGACGGCCGGCGACACGCGCTTCAGCATCGGCGCGAGCGACGGCACGGGCGTCTCGCCCACGGCGGCCGGGAGTTGCGCGCCAGCGACCGAGGTCCAGGCGGCGAGCAGGAACGTGGCGAGGGCCAGGGGAAACTTCATTGGTGGTCTTTTCCTGAGAATTTCGGACGGTTGCAGCCGTGCGGCGCGCAGTTTAACAGGCGCCTGCAAAGGCCCGACGGAGCCAGTCGGTCACGCTTCGGACTGCCAACGGCCTGCTGAGTTCCGCGACCGGTGTGCGGTGCCGCGGTGTGCAAGGCTGTGGATAAGGTGTGTGCTCGCGGTGGGCACACGGTTGACACCGTCAGACACAACATCTTGTGTTTGACCGGAAAATAACGCTTGACGAAAAACGGCTTTCGGGCGTGCAGTTGAATTTGCATGGCAATTTTATAAGCCATTGAAATATATGAAAATGAGTATGAACAACCGAACCCGTGACACGGATGAAAACAGCAGTTGACGGCTGTCTGGACGGTGCATAGTCTTGCGCCCCTGACCCTAGATGTTGTGTCTGGCACGAGCCGCCCCCGAGGGGGATTTCGTAAGTGCTCCGAGCTGACAACAACCTGAGGGCAGTCGGGTTTTCGTCGCTTTCGCCTGCACAGGGCGGGGCAGGCGAGCCTGATTGGGGGATTTTTTCCAGTCAAGTCGCAGCCACCGTGATCCGGGGAGCCGTGTTGCCGCAATGAGCACCGCCGTGAAATTGCATTCAACTGATGCGCGCAGCATCCCGTTCCAGGAAGCGTCGCTCGACATCTGGGACAAGAAGTACCGCCTGACCGCCAAGGACGGCTCGCCGATTGACCGCTCGATGGACGACACGTACAAGCGTGTGGCCCGCGCCCTGGCCGACGTCGAAGCCCCCGAACTTCGTGAGACCTGGTACGAGCAGTTTTTGTGGGCGCTGCGCCGCGGTGCCATTCCCGCCGGCCGCGTCACCTCAAACGCCGGCGCGCAGGAACACAAGCCTGCGACGTCGACGATCAATTGCACCGTGTCCGGCACCATCCGCGACTCGATGGACGACATCCTCGGCAAGGTGCACGAAGCCGGCCTCACGCTGAAGGCGGGCTGCGGCATCGGCTACGAATTCTCGACGCTGCGTCCGCGCGGCGCGTACGTGTCGGGCGCTGGTGCCTATACGTCGGGCCCGCTCTCGTTCATGGATATCTACGACAAGATGTGCTTCACCGTGTCGTCGGCCGGCGGCCGCCGCGGCGCACAGATGGGCACCTTCGACATCGGTCACCCGGACGCAATGGAGTTCATCCGCGCCAAGCGCGAGAACGGCCGTCTGCGCCAGTTCAACCTGTCGCTGCTCATCACCGACGACTTCATGCAGGCGGTGCGCGAAGACAAGGACTGGCAGCTGGCCTTCCCGGTCCGCGAAGCCGAGGTCATCGGCGAAGACACGTCTGACCGCTCGAAATTCCTTTGGCGCGAATGGCCGGATGCGTCCAACTACGTCCGCAACGATGCCGGCCTGGTGCTGTGCAAGGTCTACAAGACCTTGCCTGCCAAGCGCATGTGGGACGTGATCATGTCGTCGACGTACGATTTCGCGGAGCCCGGCTTCGTGCTGATCGACCGCGTCAACGAGATGAACAACAACTGGTGGTGCGAAGCGATCCGCGCGACCAACCCATGTGTCACGGCAGATACGTGGGTGCACACAGACGTTGGTCCTCGCCAGGTGAGCGATCTCATCGGGCGGCAGTTCGTGGCACGCGTCAGTGGCGCGGATCACGCGAGTGGTCGCGAAGGTTTTTTCCTCACAGCCGAGAAGCCGGTCGTCAGCCTGGAAACGGCCGAAGGGTATCGCCTGCGGCTGACGAGGGATCACCGCGTCCTTCGGGTGGCCAGTGACACGCGCTACACCACAAGGACCGAATGGTGCCAGGCGGGCGAACTGCGCTCGGGCGACCGGGTCGTGCTCAATGATCATCGCGCCGCGCCGGACTGGGCGGGGGACTACACGCGGGAGCAGGGCTATCTGCTCGGTTTGCTGGTTGGCGACGGCACCCTCAAGTCGGATAAGGCAGTGCTGTCTGTCTGGCAACCCGCGGCTGTGGCCAACGGCCAGCCGAATGTCCTGGCCAACGGCATTGTCGCCGTCATGGCGGAAGCGCTGGCGGCGGCACAAACGCTCCCGCATCGCAGTGATTTCGTCGGCTGGAGCGAGGTCGGAGGCCGCAACGAGCACCGCATGTCGCTGGCGGCACTTAAGCAACTGGCGCAGGACGTTGGGATGGCGCCTGGTGACAAACACATAACGGCGCGTATGGAGCGCGCCTCCAGTGCGTTTCAGCGCGGGTTCTTGCGCGGCCTGTTCGATGCCGATGGGTCCGTCCAAGGCAGTCAGGAAAAGGGCGTCAGTGTCCGGCTCGCGCAGTCCGATGCCGTGGAACTTGAAGCAGTGCAGCGCATGCTGCTGCGCCTCGGCATTGCATCCTGTATCTATCGCGAACGTCGACCGGCCGGTTCGAGCCTTTTGCCGGACGGCAAGGGCGGCTCGCAGTCGTACGCGACAAGGTCGCAGCACGAACTCGTCGTCACGGGCGAGAACCTAAAGCTATTTGCGGAGCGCGTGGGTTTCGGGGATTCAGACAAGGCCGCTCGCCTGGATACGTCTCTGCGTAGCTATAAGCGCGCACTCAATCGCGAGCGCTACACGGCGCAAATCACCGGTATCGTCGATGCGGGCGTCGAAGCTGTCTACGATGTGCAGGTCCCTGGCCTGAACGCATTCGATGCCAATGGCCTTTACGCCCACAATTGTGGCGAACAACCATTGCCGCCGTACGGCTCGTGCCTGCTCGGATCGGTCAACCTGACCACGTTCGTACGCGATCCGTTCACCGACGAAGCGCGCTTCGACTGGGACGAGTACCGCAAAGTGGTCCGCGTGTTCACGCGCATGCTCGACAACGTCGTCGAGGTCAACGGCCTGCCGCTCGAGCAGCAGCGCAACGAGATCATGCGCAAGCGCCGTCACGGCATGGGCTTTTTAGGCCTCGGCTCGACCATCACGATGCTGCGCATGAAGTACGGTTCGCGCGAGTCCGTGGGCTTCACCGAGCGCGTGTCGAAAGAAATGGCGATCGCCGGGTGGGAAGCCGGCCTCGAGCTTGCCGCAGAGAAAGGCCCCGCGCCCATCATGACGGAAGAGTTCGAAATCACGGCGGAGATGCTGCGCAAGCGCCCTGAGATGACGCGCGACGGCATCAAGGTCGGCGACAAGCTGCCGGGCCGCGTGCTGCACGCCCGTTACAGCCGCTACATGCAGCGCGTGGCGGAGTCTGCACCGGAACTGGTCGACAAGCTGGCTGCGACTGGCGCGCGATTCACGCACCACAGCTCGATCGCGCCCACGGGCACGATTTCTTTGTCGCTCGCCAACAATGCCTCGAATGGCATCGAGCCGTCGTTCGCGCATCACTACTTCCGTAACGTGATCCGACCGGGGAAGAAGTCGAAAGAAAAGGTCGACGTCTTTTCATTCGAGTTGCTGGCGTACCGCGAGCTGGTGAATGCCAAGGCGATGCCGTACACGGAGAACGCAGCTGAGAAGCTGCCGGAGTACTTCATCACGGCCGACCAGATCACCCCCACGGAGCACGTCGACATCCAGGCTGCCTCGCAGAAGTGGATCGACTCGTCGATCTCGAAGACTGCGAACGTGCCGACCGACTTCCCGTACGAAGACTTCAAGCACATCTACCTTTACGCGCACGAGCAGGGCTTGAAGGGCTGCACCACGTTCCGCTTCAACCCGGAAGCGTTCCAGGGCGTGCTGGTCAAGGAAGAAGACCTCAAGAACACCACGTACGTGTTCACGCTCGAAGACGGAACGGAGGTCGAGGTGCGCGGCGACGATGAGATCGAGTACGACGGCGAAATCCACTCCGCCGCCAATCTCTACGACGCCCTCAAGGAAGGCTACTACGGCAAGTTCTGAGCGCCCGCCCCGCGTTGCAAAGCGCGGGCGGCCCTCCCAGGAGTTAGCGATGACAGTGCACAAGATCGACAAGAAAATCGCGAAGTACCGGGTGGTCAAGCCTGGCGAAAAAGAGAAGGCCGAGGCCGAAGCCGCTGCGAAGGCCAAGGAGCCGGTTGCCGATGCGAAGAATGCGAACGTCATCTGGATGCACGAGAAGCTCGAGCGTCCGGAAGAGCTGATCGGTTCCACGTACAAGATCAAGACGCCGGTGTCAGATCACGCGATGTACGTGACGATCAACGACATCCTGCTGAACGAAGGCACGGTGCACGAATCGCGCCGGCCGTTCGAGATTTTCATCAACTCGAAGAACCTCGATCACTACCAGTGGATCGTCGCGCTGACGCGCATCATCTCGGCGGTGTTCCGCAAGGGCGGCGACGTGACGTTCATGGTCGAAGAACTCAAGGCCGTGTTCGACCCGCGTGGCGGCTACTGGCAGGCCGGCGGCAAGTTCATGCCGTCGATCATCGCCGAGCTGGGCCACGTGATCGAAAGGCACATGCAGAAGATCGGCCTGCTGCGCAAACCCGAGATGGACGAGCACCGCAAGGCCCTCATCGACCAGAAGCGCAGCGAGTACGAGGCATCGCAAAAACAGCAGGACGCGTTTGCAAAGGGCGATTACCCGCAGGGCGCGCAGCTGTGCCTGAAGTGCAGCACCGCCGCGGTCGTCATGATGGACGGCTGCATGACTTGCCTGAACTGCGGCGATTCGAAGTGCGGCTGACTAACTGAATTTAGCGTGACTAACCCGACTCCCAGGGATGGGATGGTGAGCAAGGGCGGGGACAGGTGAGTCCTCGCCCTTTTTTTTAGTTATGTCACCAAGCCGAAGACTGCAAGCGATTGTATCGATCTCATGGACCAACTGGTCCGGACTCGGTCCCAGGCACCGCTCACAATCAGCCGACCGATGACGATAGGCCCAGACCATGATTTTTCTCCCCTGCAAGGCTTTCACCTTCTACCCATGACCTGCGCCGCTCTGCCCTCGCGTAACGTGTCTTGCGGTCGACGGCCGTCGGCGCTTTTTTACCCGTGATGCATGTGTGGTGACGCGTCGGAAACCGCGGCAAGCCGCGACAGACGGTGATGCGCCGAATTCAGGAAACGGCGCGCCTGTGAAGCGTCTCGTGCTGGCGGGTGGCGGACACGCGCACCTCGCCGTGCTGCACGCTCTGGCTCGGGCACCACTCAGGGGGGTCGAGGTGGCGTTGGTCACGCCGACGTCGCGCCAGGCTTACTCCGGCATGTTGCCCGGCTGGATCGCAGGGCACTACGCTCGCGCCGACCTCGAGATCGACCTCGAGTTCCTGGCCCGCCGCGCGAATGTGATGCTGCTCAGGGGCAGCGTCGACGGCATGGACGCCAACCGCCGTTGCGTCGCGTTGTCGGACGGGAGTCATCTTGAATTCGACCTGCTTTCACTCGACGTCGGTAGCGAAATCGACATTGCGGGGCTGGAAGTGCTCGGGGAGCGACTGCTGCCCCTGCGGCCACTGCAGAACTTTCTGGAGCGATGGCCGAGCATCCTCGCTGCGGCGCGCGCTCACCCTCACTTCCGGATCGCCGTGGTTGGCGCCGGAGCGGCCGGCATCGAGGTCGCGCTAGCCGTGCGCCACGCTTTCTATCGCGAGCACATCGATGGCGAGGTGTGCCTCGTGGCCCCACGCGAAAAGTTCCTCGTCGGCCACAGTCCGGGAGCGAGGCGGCGGCTCGCCGACTGCGCCCGGCGCGTGGGCGTCGTGCTGCATGACGGGCATGCAGTGGGCGAGCGGGAGGGTTTGCTGTTGGCGACCGGCAGCACCATTCCCGCCGATTGCGTCATCGCAGCGACCGGCGCGGCACCGCCGTACTGGCTTGGCGCCAGCGGCTTGAAACTCGACCCGCAAGGTTACGTTGCCGTCGATTCCTGTCATCGCAGCGTCTCCCACGGCCACGTCTTCGCTGCGGGCGATGTGTCTTCACGCGAGAATCCGTACTTCACTCGATCCGGCGTGCACGCGGTTCGGGCCGGCCCCGTGCTCGCGGCCAACCTCGCCGCCGCGCTTTCGGGCGGACGCCTCCGCGAGTACCGCCCGCGGCGTCGATCGCTGTACCTGCTGGCCTGCGGTCCACGCAGCGCCGTCGTTTCCTGGGGCAACCTGAGCTGTGGCGGGAAATGGGTGTGGCGGTGGAAAGACAGGATCGACCGAGGATTCGTTGGCCGGCACTCGGTCGTGTCCTAGGGCTTCCGTACCGTAAAGACTACTTGCTCCCCCAGAGTTGCTGCACACGCGCATCCCTGCCGCAGCCGTTGCGGTAGTACGCGTAGCGGATCGGATTCTTCTTGTAGTAGTCCTGGTGGTATTCCTCGGCCGGATAAAAGGTTGTGGCGGCGATGATCTCGGTGTGGATTACCTTGAATTTTCCGCTGGAGAGCAAGGCATCGCGGGTGCCTTCGGCCAGCTTGCGTTCGGCTTCGTCCTGCCAGTAGATGCCGCTGCGATACTGGCTGCCGCTGTCGCAGAACTGTTTGTCCTTGACGGTAGGGTCAATGTGTTTCCAGAAAAAATCCACCAGTTGCGCATAGTTCACCTTGGCTGGATCGTAAGTGACACGCACCGCTTCCGTGTGTCCGGTGCCGCCGTTACTGACCTGCTCGTAAGTCGGATTCCGATTCTTGCCTGCGGTGTAACCGGATTCGGCGCCGATGACGCCGGGCAGCTTCTCGAAATCAGCTTCGATGCACCAGAAACAACCGCCGGCAAACAGCGCTGTCGCCGTGCTTCCCGTCTTGACTGCCGTGGTATCGGCGGCCAGGGCACTGATCGAAGCGACAAGACCCAGCGAGCACATAACAGCCATGCCAAGCCGCCGGATCATGTTCGCAACTCCGGCAGCTTCTCGTTGCGCGCAACGAACGACAGCGCAAGGCCGTTGTTGCAGTAGCGTCTGCCGGTCGGCTTCGGACCGTCGTTGAAGACGTGTCCCTGATGGCCGCCACAACGCGCGCAATGGTATTTGGTGCGCGGAAGAATCAACTTGAAATCGGTCTTGGTGGCTACCGCACCCGGCAGCGGCTGCCAGAAACTCGGCCATCCAGTGCCGCTTTCGTATTTCATCTTGCTGTCGAACAGTGGCAGGAAGCACGCAGCGCAGACGAAGGTTCCATCGCGTTTTTCGTTGTTGAGCGGGCTGGTTCCGGCGCGCTCGGTGTCTTCCTCGAACAGGACACGATAGGCGGGCTGTGGCAGCAGGGCTGCCCATTCAGACTTTGACTTGACGAGTTGTATGACTTTTTCTTCCTTGGCACTGGCCATCTGGGTGACCGGAAGGGGGAGCAGCAAGGTGGATAAGCCACCGAGCCACTTGAGGGTTTGACGACGATTCACGACGTTCTCCGTTTAATGATGACTTGATGATGACAAAATTTGCGAAAGGTTAAACGCAGCCCGGCATGGATACTGCTTGCAGCACCTCGCCTGCTTTTACATCCTGCACCAGAGCGACAACGCCCAGGTTCTCGCGTTTCCAGTCGACGGGCAGCGTGACGGTCTGCCGCAACTCTGCGCGGCCCGTTTGCGCATGCAGCATCACCGGCGCCGACCAGTAGCGCACCACGTTGTCGTGCTTGAGCCGTGCGCCCTTGTTTTCGCCCGCCCTGACTTCCGTTGATAGCTTCTTCTCGAACACAATGACGATGCCCTGTGCGGCTGCTCCAGTACGAGCGCTGTCAACCATGGCGAAACGCGCCTCAAGATCGACCGCATTGCCGCCGGAAGAGCTCATCAGAACGCTGATTCGGGCACGCGCCGGCTGATGGTTGATCGCGTCAATGCGCCGCTCAAGGACGTCTTGTCTGTTCCATCCGCGCAGTTCCTTCATCCCGGCAAATACCTCGGGGGTGTAAATGGTGCTGGTTGCGGCCAGTTGGCTCAACCAACGCTGACGTTCGGAAAACTGCGCCTTAGCAAAGCGGTCCTTCCAGCCGATGTCGTCCCAGTAATCAACGTGCAGAGAGAGTGCAATTACCCTTTCGGCAGCGAATCGGCGGGACAGTTCCCCGAGCCAGCGATCTGCCGGCGGACAACTGCTGCACCCCTCGGAGGTGTAGAGCTCGATCAGCGCCACGCTATGAGCCGGGCTTTGCGCGCTGCACGCGGCGGCTTGCGCTGCAAGTGGCGCCAGGGCGAGATAGAGCGATGCGGTGACGCGGGAAAGAAGGAACATGGCTGTGCTCTCTCGCCTATGCCTGCGCCATGACGGGTGCTGCGGTCGCCGTGCGACTCGTGGGCACGGGCTCGGATCCCGTGATCAAGCGTACTGCGCTGCCGAATGTCAGGTATGCCCAGAACCAATTAACCATCGTCGAGATGCGGTTGCGCACGCCGACGAGCAGTCCGACGTGCAAGAGACCCCACAGCCACCATGCGGGGGCACCCCAGAGCTTGACTCGCCCGAAATCGACGACCGCCGATTTGCGACCGATGGTGGCGAGACTGCCGAGGTGCCGATAGACAAACGGCGGCGGTGGAGTCTCGCCGGCGATGCAGGCGCTGATGTGCTTCGCGACGTACTTGCCTGCCTGCTTCGCGGCGGGTGCGAGGCCTGGAACCGGCTGGCCGTTCCATCCGAGACTCGCGGCGGTGTCGCCGACGGCGTACACATCCGGCAGCCCGACAACGGTCAGATCGCCCTCTACCTTGACGCGTCCCGCATTGTCCGCGGCCGTACCGAGCCAGCGCGCCGCTGGAGATGCAGCCACGCCCGCCGCCCAGAGCACCGTGCGCGAGGCGATCCGCTGGCCGCTCACGGCCACACCGTCGGCGTCGATCATCTCAACACGACCACCGAGCCGAACTTCGACGCCGAGGCGCTCGAGCGACTCCTTGGCGATAGCCGACAGGGACTCCGGAAACGTCGGCAGCACCCGCGGTCCTGACTGCACCAGCACCACGCGAGTGCTCGCCGGATCGAAGCGCCGAAACTCTTTCTCCATTCCGAAGCGCGCGAGCTCCGCGATCGCGCCCGCGAGTTCGACGCCAGTGGGTCCGCCGCCGACCACGAGGAACGTCAGCAATGCCTGGCGCTCGACCTCGTCATCGGTCGCCTCCGCTTTCTCGAAGGCCGTCAGCAGACGCCGCCGGATCTCGGTGGCATCTTCGATCCGCTTCAGGCCCGGAGCGAACGGCGCCCAATCGTCCCGCCCGAAGTAGCTGTGCGTTGCCCCGGTGGCAAGTACGAGGTAGTCGTATGGCACGGGCTTCTCGCCGAGCATGACGTTGTGATTCATCGTGTCGATGCCCGTCACGGTGCCGAGCAGCACGCGGGTATTGAACGAGTCGCGCATCAGCGGTCGGACCGGTGCCGCCACGTCGCCCGGCGACAGGCCGGCCGTGGCCACCTGGTAGAGCAGTGGCTGAAAGAGGTGATAGTTCGCGCGGTCGATCAGCGTCACTGCCACGCGACTGCGTGCCAGCGCCACGGCGCAGCTCAGGCCGCCAAAGCCAGCGCCGACGATGACGACCCTGGGCAGGCCGTCAAGTTCGAAGGCCGGCTTGCCGTCGAGCTCTGGAAAGCGTCGCCGCAGGCTGCGTCCGGCCAGCGCATCGAGCGACCAGCGACCGCTGCCCTGGACCGCGAGCAATGCCAGCAGCAGGATCCAATACAAGTTGGCGGTGAGACTGAGATCCATCATGCTCGACAGCCCGGTGCCCAGGCACAGCGCGATCGTCACGTAACGGGTCGCTAAACCGACACCGATCAGCACGGCCGCCGCGATCGCCAGGGTCGTGGGTGCATGCGGTGCCGACTGCCACGGCAGCCACAGGTGCGCCGCGTCGGTCACCGCCAGTGGAGTGCCGAGCTGCCGGGCGAGCGGAACCGCGGCCAGAGCCATGGCGATCCACAGTCGCAGGAGCAGCAGATAGATCGGACCGACGACGCGCCGCACCCACGCGGCCAGACGCAGAATGCGCTCGGCCAGCGGAATTGCGCTGTCCGCGAGCCCCTTGAGCGCGTTGTCGAGAGACCAGGGTCCTGCCCCCATCACGACGTACCAGCCACAGAGCGCCGCCCACAGGAGCTGCGAGTCGAACGGCTGGTAGTTGAACTGGATAGTTAGCGCGAGCACGAACATCGCAAACGCTGCGGGCCGGACCAGCAGCCCGCTGACCAATAAGACCGGACCGACAATTTCGATCGCAACGCCGGTATAGGCCGCAGCGACCGGGTCCATCCAGGAGACCGGGTACTCATTGGCAGCGAGCTCCAACGCCGTCTGCCAGTTCGTCAGCTTGACGATGCCAGAAACGAAATAGGCCTGTGCGAGCCACAGGCGCACGGCCAGGTCAAGCAGCGGCCAGCCTGCTCGCTGCGCGAATCGCACGGCATCGCCGTGGAAGCCGACCAGCGCCGGCAGCCACGTATTGTGTCGCGCACTGTTCGGTGCGCGTTTGAGTAGATTCGGACTCGGCATGAGAGTCTCCTGGCGAGGCCGTGTCTATGGGCTGGTGGTCGTGGCGATCGCGGCCGCATGGCCGTCCGGATCCCGTGCGACAAACCCTCGGGATAGCCCCAGGGCCGTTGTGCTCAGCGTGACGACGTTGGGCGACACGAGCGTCGTGTGTGCAGCGCGCAACCGCTCGAAGACCGCTGCCGGCTGCGCGGCGGAAAAGTTGATCTGCCAGTACCAGCGGTCATTCGCCTGGGAGTCGACCGGGATCGGGCGACCGGTCCGGGGCGTCAGGTATTCCAGCAGCTCGACGCCGGGGCCGGCCGAGGCGCGCAGTGCAGTGATGCGCAGGCGGGCGCCGAAGACGTTGTTGAGATGTTCCTGCTCCGTGCCGTAGTTATCGCTTTCGCCGGCGACCGTGAGGCCAAGCTGGTCGCGATAGTAGTCCAGGCTCTCCTCCGTATCGGCGACAACGATCGCCGTGTGGTCGATACCGAGAAACAGCGCGTCGCGCGCCTGCCAGCGCGCTGCGCCCTTGCCCGGCGGGAAATGCAGGATCTCGAGGAAATTGCCCTCGGAGTCACGAAAATAGAACGCCGAAATGCCGCCGGCGTTCGCGTTCCAGTCGGGCAGGAGCTGCGGACCGGTGGAGGCGTGCTCGACGTGGTTCTGGCGCAGCCGGGCGTAGGCCTTGTCCATGTCGCTGACGATGATCGCCACGTGCTGGAACGCGTGATCGTTGCTGCGCAAATCGACGGGCAGGGGCCGGCCGCGCGGCGCGACGAACTCCAGCAGATCGATCGTCTCGCCGCCGAGTTGCAGTCGCACGACCCGGATCCGGGCACCGAAGACCCCCAGCAGATGCTCGTAGTCGGATCCGGCCGCCTCGCGGTCGTTGACGACCCGGAAATCAAGCACCTGCGTGTAAAAGGCGACCGCGCGCGACATGTCGGATACGGAAATAACGACCGAGTCGACGCCATTGACCGCCGGCGTCGGCGCAGCCGCCGTCGGAGGAGCCGGCGCGCTCCAGGCAGTCGCTGCCGCGAAAATCAGTGCTAGTGCTGCTGCCGGTAACTTCATGCAACTGTCTCCGTCTTCGACGTGTCATTCTCAAAGTGCTGGCCCGCGCGACCCTCGGCTGCAAGTGACATCGCGAGCCGTTCGGCGACGCGCAGCGCCCAGGCCATGATCGTCAGCGACGGGTTGACGCGACTTGAACGCGGCAAGACGCTGCCATCGACGACGTACAAGGACTGCAGGCCGAATACCTGTCCGCGTTCGTCGACCACGGCATCCTGGGGCCCGGTGCCGGTCGCGAGCGTACCGCAGGCGTGAGCGGTGCCCTTGAGTCCGATGCGCTGCGTAAAGCTCGCAAGCCCCGCGCGCAGCAGGGCGATCTGGAATCCGTGCACGAATCGCCGGTGCTCGGCGGCCGCAGCCGGTGTCCTGCGTTCGTCGTAGTCGAGCACGCGCACAGCGCCCTCGGCACCGTGGCGTTCCGTCACGCGGTTGTCGCGGTGAGAGCCGTCTTCGGTCTGCAGGAAGAAGCCGTAGGCGCGCGCACCGATCGCCGCGCGCGCGAATCCGGGCAGCCAGCGCGGCACGAGCGTCCCGATGAGCTCGGCGTCGAACCCGAGTGGTTGAACGCTGCTGTGCGGCCACTTCTCGTGCGTCAGCAGTATCGTCTTGCGCAGCAGGTCGGCCTTGACCGAGGGCGAGACGGCCACGAGCGCGGTCAGGAGGTGGAGCTTGAGGCCCCGTCCGACGTGGGCGGCGGCGGGCAGCGCCGTCGCGAGCCCGTGGCGTTCGACATAGCGCTCGAGTAACCGCGGCGAGTGCAATGCGCCGGCCGCGAGCAGCACGGACCTCGCGTGCCGCACGGAGCCGTCGGCGAGACGCACACCGCCGATGCGAGTCGTGAGTGGACCGTCCGGCAGCAGCTCCGTGACTTCCGCGCCGGTTTCGATGTGAAGATTCGCCTGCGACGACACTCGAGCGAGCAGCGCATTTTCCGCGTCGGCCTTGAGGCCGGCAACGGTCGCAAAACCGTCGAAGTGCGCGGCTTCGCGGGCGTCGCTGGCGATCGCTGCGCTGAGACCCATGGGCAGCGACGTGACGCTCCAGCCCGCGCCGGGTCGCGCGAGACGCCGCACGATGCGGGCAAGTGCGGGTTCGACCGCGAACGTGCGCACGTCAAGCAACTGCTCGGCCTCGTCGTAGTACGGCGCGAGCTCGCGCAAGGCAATCGGCCACGATCCGCATTGGTACGCGGGATCGGCCGCAAACTCGGCCGACGAGTAGCGCAGCAACGCCGCGCCGTACCACTTGGTCTTGCCGCCGACATTGAAGTATTCCTCCGGCACGAGCGCGCCGTCGGCGCCGTCGCGCCACGGTTCGCGGCTGAGGAACTCGCCGCGGTGCACGACCCGCTCTATGTCCAGCGTCGAGCCGTCGTCGGGTAAGCGAGCGCCCTTCTCGAGCACGAGCACCGCGAGTCCCGCGCGTGCCAGGCGGTAAGCGGCGGCCGCTCCGCCGGCGCCGGAGCCGACGACGATCGCGTCGTAGCGACCATGGTTGGTGGATTGATTCGTCAAATTGCTTCTCCGGTGCGGCGTCAGGGCTCGTAGCCACAATGAATGCAGCGCTGCCCGGCGCCGTGCATGAGTTTTGCGCAATGCGTTTGCCGCGCACCATGGACCAGCGCGGCGAATTGCATCCCCAGCAACGGCGCCAGCAGATAAATCCAGTAGGCATCCCACATGCCGCTGGGCAGCGCCGAGGCGAAACTGCGGGCGGGGTTCATGCTCATGCCGGACAGCGGCGCCTCCACGCTGATGAAAGCTGCCACCAGCAGACCGGCGCAGAGCCCGGTGTATTTCGCCAGC
Organism: Gammaproteobacteria bacterium; assembly: GCA_031404015.1. GTDB lineage: Bacteria > Pseudomonadota > Gammaproteobacteria > Steroidobacterales > Steroidobacteraceae > RPQJ01. The sequence continues at coordinate 21,940 of JANNGT010000013.1, forward strand.
CGTCCGTGCCCGGAGACGGTGAGAATGACGAGCATCATCACGGCCGAGATCGAGAATTCCGCCGCCAGGGCCGGCCACGGTCCCGCCACGCCGGGCTGCGTAATCACGAACTGCACGGGCGGCGCCGCGAGCGCGGGTCCAAGGAGTGCGTGGGCTGCCAGCACGCCGAGCGAGCCGCCGGCGAACTGCGCGACGATATAGAAGAAGGCGTCCCAGCCGCGCACCTTGCCGAGCGTAAGGAAGGTCAAGGTGACGGCAGGGTTCATGTGGGCACCGGACCGCTGGCCCCACGGCGAGTAGATGAGTGCAATCGCCGTCAGGCCCATCGCGACACCCACGAGGATGCGGCGCAGGTCGGCGTTGTCGATGGCACGGTGCAGGGGCGAGCCGGGGTACTCGAGCAAGGTCGCGCAGACCGCTGCGGAGACCATGAACATGCCGAGCGCCCAGGCCTCAATGGCGTACTCTGGCCAGTGCTCGCGCAGCGCGCGCGCCGCCGCCGAAAACCCGGCGACAGGACGGCCTGCGTGGGGCTGCCCGGCGCGCATCGGCTCGTTTCGCGGGTCGGCTGGGGTGGTCATGACGGAGCCTCGCTCAGCCGCCGGTTTCGAAGCCGGGGTAAAGCGTCATGCCGCCGTCCACGAACAGGCTGATGCCGTGCACGTAGTCGGAGAAATCCGAGGCGAGCCACACTGCGGCGCGGCCGATCTCCGCCGGCTCGCCGATGCGCTTGTAGGGAATCAGCTTCAGCAGTTCGGCGTAGGCCTCCGGCGTTCCCCAGGCCTCCATGTTGATCGGCGTGCGGATCGCGCCCGGACAGATACTGTTCACGCGGATGCGATACGGGGCCACTTCCTGCGCGAGGCTCTTCATCATCAGCATCACGCCGCCCTTCGAGGCCGCGTAGTTGACGTGACCGGCCCAGGGAATGACTTCGTGCACGGAACTCATGCAGATGATCTTGCCGGCCGAACACGACACGTCCGCACGTACACCGCGTCGCTTGAACTCGCGCACTGCTTCGCGCGCGCAGAGAAACTGCCCCGTGAGGTTGACACCCAGGACGCGGTTCCATTGCTCGAGCGTCAGGTCCTCGAACGCCGCGTCCTGCTGCAGGCCGGCGTTATTAACCAGGATGTCGATCGTGCCGAACTCGTCGAACATGCGGCGGAACATGGCCTGGACCTCCGCCTCGCTCGAGACGTCGGCCCTGACGGCGACGGCGCGAGCACCGCCGCTGCGGATTTCGTCGCACGTGGCCAGCGCCTTGGCTTCGCCGGCGGCGTAGTTGACGATGACGTCCGCGCCGGCCTCACCGAGCGCGACGGCCACGGCGCGGCCGATGCCGGAACTCGCGCCGGTGACGAGCGCTTTCTGTCCCAGCAGTAGTTTCTGCGGCGGGCAACGTGGCATGACGGGTTCGGGCAGGTGAGCGTGGGTAGCAGGCATATCCATGGCAACCTCGTGAGAAGAAAGATTTCGGCTGATCTTTGATGGCGGACGATCGGTTCGGGCCGTCAGGCGTCGCGAGCACGTGGCCGCAGCAGCTTCGCCACCAGGCCGGTCCAACCGGTCTGGTGATTTGCACCGACGCCACGCCCGCTGTCGCCGTGGAAGTACTCGTAGAACAGCAGGTGATCGCGGAAATGCGGATCCTGCTGCAGCCGTGGGTACTGGCCGTACAACGGTCGCCGTCCCTGACTGTCCATGAGGAAGATTCGCGAGAGGCGCCGCGCGAGTTCGTCGGCGACCCCCGCGAGGGTCAGGAACTGGCCGGATCCCGTCGGGCACTCGATCTTGAAGTCGTCACCGTAATAGTGGTGAAACTTCTGCAGCGACTCGATGATCAGGTAGTTGACCGGAAACCAGATCGGTCCGCGCCAGTTGGAATTGCCGCCGAACACGCCGGAGTCGGACTCCGCCGGCTGGTAGCGCACGGTCATGTCCATGCCGTGCACGTTGAACACGTACGGCTCACGTTCGTGGACCTTGGAGAGCGCACGGATGCCGTAGTCCGACAGGAACTCCGACTCGTCGAGCATCCGCTTCAGGATCCGCTTCATGCGGTGACCACGCAGCAGGGACAGCAGGCGGCGCTTGCCGCTGCCGCCGACGTCCCAGTGCGAGACCAGCGCCGCGAGCTCCGGCCGGTAGCTCAGGTACCACTCGAGCCGCCGCTTGAAGTCGGGCACCCGCTCGAGCAATTCCGGTTCGATGGTCTCGACCGCGAACAACGGGATGAGCCCCACCATCGAGCGGATCTTGAGCGGGACCTTGGCATCGTCAGGCAGGTGCAGTACGTCATAGTAGAACTTGTCCTCGTCGTCCCACAGTCCGATGCCGGACTCCCCGACGTTGTTCATCGCCTCGGCGATGTGCAGGAAGTGCTCGAAAAACTTGGTAGCGACGTCCTCATAGACGCGGTTGTGCTGCGCCAGCTCGAGCGCGATGCGCATCAGGTTGAGCGCGTACATCGCCATCCAGCTGGTGCCATCCGCCTGGTCGATGTGGCCGCCGGTCGGCAGCTCCGCGCTGCGATCGAAGACGCCGATGTTGTCGAGGCCGAGGAAGCCGCCCTGGAAGACGTTGCGGCCCTCCGCGTCCTTGCGGTTCACCCACCAGGTGAAGTTCAGCATCAATTTGTGGAAGACGCGCTCGAGGAACTCGAGGTCGCCGTCGTCGCCGCGATGCTTGCGGTCGATCTGGAAGACGCGCCACGTGGCCCACGCATGCACCGGCGGATTGACGTCGCCGAACGCCCACTCGTAGGCGGGCATCTGGCCGTTGGGGTGCATGTACCACTCGCGCGTCAGCAGCACGAGCTGCTCTTTTGCGAACTCGGTGTCGACGAGCGCGAGCGGCACGCAGTGGAACGCGAGATCCCAGGCCGCATACCATGGGTATTCCCATTTGTCCGGCATCGAGATGATGTCGGCGTTGTTGAGGTGGGCCCATTCCCAGTTGCGCCCGTGACGGCGGTTTCCCGGCGGCGGCGACTGGGCCTCGTCGCCCCGCAGCCAGTCGGGCACGTCGTAGAAGTAGTACTGCTTGCTCCAGATCATGCCGGCGAAGGCCTGCCGCTGGACGTGGCGCGCGTCTGCGTCGTCCATGTCGTGCTGCAGCTCCGCGTAGAACGCATCGGCTTCCTCGCGCCGGTTCCTGAAGATGGCGTCGAAGTCCTCGAACGGCCGGTCCGACGCTTGCGGGCACAGACGCAGGCGCAGCTCGACCTGGCCGCCGGCCGGCACCTCGAGCCGATACCACGCGGCGGCTTTGGTGCCCTCCCGCTCGCCGTTGACGGCGGACTCGAGTCCGCGGATGACCCGCTCATGGAACCCGTCCTTGACGTGTCCGGCGCGCGCATAGCCGAACAGTCGCTCGGTGTTGGTCTCGTTCTCAGTGAACATGAACTCAGGGGTCACACCATCGGCCGCGTCGCAATAGAGGTGCTGCGTCCCAAGCGTGGGGTGGTCCGCGCGCACACCAAGGCCATCGGCGGCCAGTCGCGGCTTCGGGGCTCCGTGCTTCCAACTCCAGGTGTTGCGGAACCAGAGTTGCGGCAGCAGGTGCAGGGAGGCGCTCTCCGGCCCGCGGTTGTGCGCCGTCACGCGCATCAGCAGGTCGCCGGGCGCCGCCTGGGCGTACTCGACGAAGACGTCGAAGTACCGGTTGTCGTCGAACGCGCCCGTCTCGATGAGTTCGTACTCCGGCGCGCCGATGCCGCGGCGCCGGTTTTCGTGCACCAGGTCCGCATACGGGAACTCACCCTGCGGATACTTGTAGAGCATCTTCAGGTACGAGTGCGTCGGCGTGGCATCGAGGTAGTAATAGAGCTCCTTGACGTCCTCGCCGTGATTGCCCTCGCCGTTGGTGAGTCCGAAGATGCGCTCCTTCAGGATCGGGTCCCGGCCGTTCCACAGCGCGAGCGCGAGGCACAGGCGCTGTTCGTGATCCGAGATGCCGGCGATACCGTCCTCGCCCCAGCGGTAGGCACGGCTGCGGGCATGGTCGTGCGGAAAGTAGTCCCAGGCATTGCCGTGCGGGCTGTAGTCCTCGCGCACCGTGCCCCACTGCCGCTCGCTCAGGTACGGACCCCACGCCTTCCACGCCGGCGCCGTGGCATTGCACTCGGCCAGGCGGCGGCGCTCGGCACCGACCTCAGGACGCACCCCGGCGCTTGGCGCGCCGTGACGGACGGGCGGGACATTCTTCGGTTTCGCATTCATCGAGTTCTCTCCAAGCTCGTAGGGTTTCGGCGACGCTCCACGCCTGCGCGAAACAGCCGCGCGGCGCGTGAGGCGCATCGCCATCGAAGATTTCCGAGATCTGGCCGAGGCCGGCCTCGTGCAAGTGGTCGCCAAGGCCCTCGAGCAGGCGCCGGGCGCGGGCCGCGTCGCCATACGCGCGGTGGTGCGCGAGCGCGAGCGGACCGGCGAGCCAGCTCCAGACCGTGCCCTGGTGGTAGGCGCCGTCGCGCTGCAGTGGACCGCCGCGGTAGGTGCCCGTGTAGAGACGATCGGACGGCTCGAGGCTGCGCAGGCCGACCGGCGTCCACAGCGCCGCGACGCAGGCGTCGACGACGGCGCGCGCGCGCGTCGCGTCTAGCAGCGGGTACGGCAGCGACACGGCAAACAATTGATTCGGTCGCAGCGTGGCGTCGTGGCGACGTCCCTCGGCGTCGGGCAGGCCCTCGGGCCCGTCGATCACGTCGTACAGCGCGCCACGTGCGGCGTTCCAGAAGCGGTCGTTGAACGAGCGGGCGACGCGCCCGGTGCGCGCGAGCAGCGCGGCGGCCTCCTCGGGGCGGCCGAGCGCGATCGCCATCTCGCGCAGCGCCGAGAGCGCGTTGAACCACAGCGCGTTGATCTCGACCGGCTTGCCGATGCGCGGCGTGACCACCCAGTCGCCGACCTTGGCGTCCATCCAGGTGAGCTGCACGCCGGGCACACCGGCGCGCAGCAGGCCGTCAGCCGGATCCTCGCCAATGCCGTAGCGCGTGCCTTGCGTGTGCCAGCGCAGGATGTCGGCGAGCACCGGGTAGAGCTCGGCGAGCAACGCGCGATCGCCGCTGTGGCGCCAGTACGCGTCCACCGCGACGAAGTACCAGAGCGTCGCGTCCACAGTGTTGTACTCGGGCGTGTCGCCCGCGTCCGGGAAGCGGTTCGGCAGCATGCCTTCGCTCACGAAGCGTGCAAAGGTGCGCAGCACGCTCGCCGCCAGCTCGGGCCGGCCGGTCGCGAGGGTGAGCCCGGGCAGCGCGATCATGGTGTCGCGTCCCCAGTCGGCGAACCAGGGATAGCCGGCGATGACGCTGTGCCCGAGCGCCCGGCCATCGCCGTCGCGTCGCTCGACCACGAACTGGTCGGCGGCCAACACGAGGTGCTTGACCCAGGCCGGCAACGCGCCGTCGCGGCCGTCCGCTGCGCGTCCGAGCAGCGCTTCCTCGCGTGCCAGCGCCTGCGCGCGCGGATACGCGTCTGGGGCCCCGGCAGCGGATTCGGCGCTCATCATGAGCGTCACTGACTCGCCGGGCTGCAGCGTGACGCGGAACAGGCCCGGGCGGAACAGGTCTTCGCGGTCGTCGAGGCCGCGCTCAGACTCGGCCCGGTGGCGGAAGCCCCAGTGCCAGTCAGGTGCCACCTCGAAGCAGCCGCGATCGACGGCGAGCTCGAACGGCGCCGCGCCGGCATAGGCCGCGACGCGCACGCCCTGCCCGCGCGCCTCTAGTCGGAAGTCCGCCGGTCCGTGCTGGTGCCAGTGGTAGTCGCGGTGCGCGCACAGCGGCACGAGTTCCAGTTCGACCGGTCCGCGTGCGTCGATCAGCGTGTGCTCGACGACCGTGGTGTTGGCGCCGTGCACCATCCAGAGTCGGCGCTCGATCGTGCAACCGCCGGCGCTCCAGCGCCAGACGGGGAGTGTGCCTTCGAGACGGAACTCGACGAGGTCGCGCCAGCCCTCGGGGTGCACCGTGCCCTCGCCGTACTCGTTGCCGCCGAGCGCGAGTCGCCGCCCGTCGTGCAGCACGGTCGCGTCGAGCTGCGCGACGAGAACGCGCCGCTCGACCGGCGGGCGCAACGCGGCGACCAGCAGTCCGTGGTAGCGGCGCGTATTGGGGCCGGCGACCGTGCCCGCCGCGTAGCCGCCGAGGCCGTTGGTGACCAACCACTCGCGGGCCAGGCCCGCCTCGAACGTGCCGAGCGTGTCGCGGCCGAGGCGCAGGGTATTCACGGATTCCACCCCGCGGCGCGCGTCGTTGTGCGCAGTCGCAGGATGCGGGTGTCGGCGGCGATGAACAGCGTCGAGCCGTCCTCGCCCCAGGCGACGTTGGCGGTCGGCACGCCGGTGTCGATCACGCCGAGCAGCGTGCCGTCCGGGGCGAACACGAACACGGCCTCGGGCCCGGCGGCAAAGAGGTTGCCGGCGGCATCGGTCTCGAGTCCGTCCGGGCCGCCGCGGCGCACCCGCGTCCACGGCGCGGCATCGGCCAGCAGGCGGCGCTCGCGCGGACGGCCGTCGACGAGCCGGTAGGCGTACCAGGCGGGACGGGCCTCGTCCACGTCCGTCACGTACAGCGTGCCCTCGTCCGGCGCGAGCGCGATGCCGTTCGGCGCGCGCAGGTCGTCCACCAGCAGCTCGAGCTCACCGTCGTGGCGCAGCCGGTACACGCCGCTGTGCGCGAGTTCGCGCGCCGGGTCGTCGAACGCCTGCGGCAGGCCGAAAGGCGGATCGGTGAAGTACAGGTCGCCCGCGCGCGAGTAGATCGCGTCGTTCGGGCTGTTCAATCGACGGCCGCGGTAGCGGTCGACGAGTACGCGGCGCGAGCCGTCGCTCTCGAGCCGCGTGATGCGGCGGTCGCCATGCTCGCAGATCACGAGGCGCCCCGCGGCGTCGAGGGCGAGTCCGTTCGAGCCAGGCTCGCGACCCGCGAACGGTGTGCTTCCGCTGTAGCCGCTCGGGCTAACAAACACGGCGGCTCGCTCCCCCGGTCGCCAGCGGTAGATCGCGTTCGCGGGAATGTCGGAGTAATAGAGCGCGCCCGCGCGCGCGTCCCACACCGGACCCTCCAGCCAGCGATGGCCCGCCGCGACCTCCTCGAGCCGCGCATCCGGCGGCAGCAGCGCGTCGAGCCGCGGATCGAGGCGCACGATGCGTCCGGCCACGGCTGGGAATGCCTCGGCCGCCGTCGCGGTCGGGGCGATGCCGAACGCGACGGCGAGCGTCGCGAGCAGCCTGCACAGCGGGCGCAGCGCGTTCACGACCCGGCTCCGGCGACGAGCAGCGGCATCCGGTACAGCCGGTCGCGCGCGGTGATATACAGCGTGCGCCCGTCCGCGCCGCCCCAGGCGAAGTTGTGGATGGGGCGCGGCGCGCGGACGGTGCCGAGGTGGCGTCCGTCGGCGGCGTAGATGCGCAGCCCGTCGGGCGCCGCGAGCCACACATTGCCGAGCGCGTCCACTTTCAGGCCGTCGAGCGCTTCCTCGCCGGGCACCTCGCGCGTCAGGTCGGCGAACGTCGTGGACGCGCCGAGGCGCCCGTCGCGACGCACCGGATAGCGCAGCACGAGCTTGGCCGCTGGATCCCAGTTGCTGACGTACAGGAAGCGACCGTCGTTTGAGAAGGCGAGGCCATTCGGGCCGCGCAGGTCGGTTGCGAGCAGCGTCACGCGGCCTTGCGCCGCGCGGTATACACCGCTGTACGGGAGTTCGCGCCGTGGGTCGTCGTAGAACTTCGGCAGGCCGAACGGCGGGTCCGTGAAGTAGACCGAGCCGTCGCGCGCGTACACGAGGTCGTTCGGGCTGTTAAGGCGTCGGCCGCGGTCGCGGTCGGCGAGCACCGTGAGCGTGCCGTCGTCGTCCACGCGCACGACCCGCCGGTGTCCATGCTGGTTGATCGTGAGCCGGCCGCGCGCGTCGAGGGCGAGGCCGTTCGAGCCGGGCTGCGAGTACTCAGCGAGGTCCGCGCCGTCGTAGCCGCTTTGCGCGCGGTACAGCGCGAGGCTTGCCGACGCCTCGCTGTAGGCATAGATGCGGTTGGCGTTCGGATCGCTGAACAGCAGAGCGCCGAGGTCACGCACCCACACCGGGCCCTCGCTGAAGAGGAACCCTTCCGCGAGCTTGAAGAGCTTCGGATTCGCCGGCACCAGGGCGTCGAGGGCGGGATCGAGGCGCTCGATCCGCACGTTCACTTCCTGCGGCGGCACCGCGAGCGGCAGCGGGCCGGGCGGATGGAACTCTAGGCGCGCGTGGCGCATCCAGATGAAGTTGGTCGGCGGGTCCGAGAGCGGACCGTTGCTGCCGAACACCGCGAGCTGGATGCGCTGGCCGGGCCGCACGCCGCGGCCGATCACCAGCCGGTTGGCTGCGTTCCAGCCGGCCACGACCGAGCCGCCGCTCTGGCCCGTGACGCGCGGCAGCTCGCCGTCTACCCAGACCTCGGCGTAGTCGTCGAGGGAGGTGTCGAGCACCAGCGTCGAGCCGCGCGTCTCGAAGTCGCCGACGCGCTCCGGCACGGTGATCGCGATGCGATACCAGTTGAAGGAGATGCGGCCGTGGCCGCGCCGCTGTCGCAGCGTCGTCGATTCGAGAACCGCCCAGTCCGAGTCGTCGAAGCCGTTCACGCCTGCGTGCGGCAGCAGATCCCAGGTCTCGACGACGGCGCCGGTCGGCTGGCCATTCGCATCCGGCGCGCGATGCCGGGTCGGCTCGAGGCGCGCGTCGGCATAGCGCCAGGCGCCTGCCACTTGCCGCAGGCCCGTTTCGCTCTGCAGGTCGATCGTGGCGAGCGCGGCTCCGCCCGGCACGCCCTGCGACAGCGCGCGCCCCGACGTCAGCGGCAAGGCGGCGAGTGCGACGAGAGCGGCGAGCGCGGCGCGAGAAGAGGGGCGGAGCATGGCGATTTCCGGGGTATGTGGCGGGCGACTCAGCCGCCGCCCACTGACTTGACGACGTAGTAGGTGAAGGGCGCCTCCACCGACTTGAACCAGTGCGGCACGCCGCGCGGGATGGTGATGACGTCGCCCGCCTCGAGGCGGTGCTCGGCGCCGCCGGTGATCGCGCGACCGCGGATCTCGGTGGCCGATAGCTGGCGCGGCTCGACGACCTCGCCGCCGGTGACGAAGTTCGCGGCGCCCTGCTGCACGTAGAAGATGTCGGTTTCCTGGAAGTGGACCTCGGCCTCGCCCGGGCCGTCGCGTCGGCTGGCGTTGACGCGGTAGGCGGCGTCCGCGACCAGGTTGACGTCATCGCGATAGCCCTGCTCGACGGCGGCGCGCGGCACGTGACGGATCGCCGCGGCGGCCGCGTTATGCAGGCGCGTGAAGCCGTCGGCGCCCGCCTGTGCGATCTCGTCGTCCTGCTGCGCGCTCGAGGCGCCGGAGACGCCGACGGCGCCGACCACCTGGCCTTCAACCACGATGGGCACGCCGCCCTGCAGCGGCGTGAACGGAGTGACGTCCGGCAGCGTGGTCATGGTGTAGCGGCCCTTGTTGATGAGCGTCTCGAGGTCGCGCGTGGGCTTGCGGAACGCGGCAGCAGTGCGCGCCTTGCCGATGGAGATGTTGGAGGCCGCAGGGAAGGTGCCGTCGAGCCGCTCGAGGCCGACCAGCACGCCGGCGGCGTCGACCACCGCGATCGCGCCGCCCGGCGCATCGTGCGCGCGGGCGTGGGCGATGGCCTGGGCGATCACATTGCGCGCGCCCTCGAGCGAGAGCGACGGCTGCTGCACGAGGTCCGCGGCGGGCAGGGCGGCACTCGCGAGCATCGTCGAGACGAACAGAAGCAGGGTTCTCATAACGGATCTCCGGTCGATTCAAAGGGCCGCGTACAGGGCCGGCGCGGCGCGGCGCGCGACGACTGCGCCGTCGGCGACGCGCGGCGTGCGCAGGTGCCGGTCCTGGTCGTGCAGCAGGTGTCGCGCCAGGTCGATGTTCGGCAGCTGCTCGTAGAGTTCGGCGACGGCATGGCCGCCGTCGAGCGCACTGCGTTCCACCGCCCAGTCGAGGGCATGCACCACGTGCGGGAGGCGGCGCTCGTAGAGGCCGAGCAGGCAATCGACGCGTGCGACGAGCAGGACGCTGGCGCCCGCACGCCGCGTGGCGGCCTCGACCCGCACGATCTCGTCGACGCGCGAGGCGACCTGCGACATGGCGAGGCGCAGGCTGCGGCCGAGGCGCTCGGGCGCCACTGCGTAGTGCGCCGACGGCAGGATCGCCACCCGCGCACGCGGGTCGTGACGCTCCAGATGCAGCAAGGGCAGCAGCACGTCGAGGGCCGTGCCACGCCGGCGGGGCTGCACAATCGTGTTGCGCGGATCAATGGCGGACCAGCCCGCTCGCCCGCGCCGTCGCGGGGAAGCGGTGAGTAGCACGCAGGTCCGCTCGCGAGGGGCGACCGCGGCCGCCCGTTGCAGCGACTCCTCGCAGGACGCGGGACCGCCGGCGAGGATCACGGCCCAGTCGTGTGTATCGTGAAGCATGTGCAATCACTCCCCTGGTTGGGCCGGCCCGCGGATGTGCGCCCGCGGGCCGGGCCCTGCTGGCTCACGGCTTCGGGGTCGGATCGGTAACCTTGACCACGCGGGCGCCGACGATCTTGTCGCAGGTGCCCTGGGGGACATAGATCCACGCCTCCGGGTTCGCGTCGGTCGTGACGTGGCCGTGGCAGGCGTTCTTGCTGGTGGCGCAATCGTTCTTGCCGGCCTTGATGACGCCTGCGCACTGCTCCATGTTCGGTTCAGCCGCCATGGCGGTGGTCGAAGTGGTGGCGGCGCCGGCGACCAGCAAGCCGCTGATGCCGAGGTGCAGGAGGGCGTTCAACCTGTTCATCGTGTGTTGCTCCGTAGTGAGTGGATGAAATGTCACAACAGAGTCTTTGCAATGAGCATGCCAACGCGGGCATCGTGCCGACGCCGAGTTCCAAAGCGCTTGAATTTCCTCGTGTTTCGGCATCGCGCGTGGGTGCGGTGGCCGGGGCATCGACGCGCAGGGTCAACACGATCTGGTGGTTGGCCGCAATCATCCGCGGCGTCGACCACAATGGGTGGTGGCTTGCTGGTAAGGCGACGCCCGCGCTATATCTCGCGGAGGTAGTGTTCCTTGCGAATACCGAGCTTCTTGATGCGGAAGCGCGTCGTCGACGGCTTCAGGCTCAGCAGACGAGCGGCCCCCTGCGGTCCCTCGATCACGCCGCCGGTGCGGCGCAGCACCGTGATGAAGTGCTGCCGCTCGAGTTCATGCAGGCTGAGTGGTACCGCGGACGCTTCTGTGTCAACGGCCGAGGCGCCAACCGGGTGATTGCCCGCAGCGCCGCTCGCCAGAGTGAGGCAGCTGCGCGCCGCCGGTTCGAGCTCCCAGTCGACGCGCAATTCCCCGCCTGGTGACAGGATCGCGGCGCGTTCGATCACGTTCTGCAGGTCGCGGATGTTGCCTGGCCAGGAGTGTGCGAGCAGCCTTGCCAGCGTTTCCGGCGCAATGCGATGCAGCGGCCTGCCGAGGCGCCGGGCAGCGCGCGCCATGAAATGCTCGGCAAGCATCGGGATGTCATCGCGGCGTGCGCGCAGCGGCGGCAAGTCGATCGGAAATACATTCAGCCGGTAGAACAGGTCGGCGCGGAAGCGCCCGGCGGCGACGTCCTGCCGCAGGTCGCGGTTGGTCGCCGCGATGACCCGCACGTCCATCCTGACCGTCTTGCAGCTGCCGACGGGCTCGAACTCGCCTTCCTGCAGCACGCGCAGCAACTTGGTCTGGGTGTCGAGCGGCAATTCGCTCACTTCGTCGAGGAACAGCGTGCCCCCGTCGGCGAGTTCGAAGCGGCCGACACGCCGGTCGGTTGCCCCGGTGAATGCGCCCTTGGTGTGGCCGAACAACTCGCTCTCGACCAGGCCGGCGGAAATCGCCGCGCAATTGAGCTTGACGAGCGCCCGCTCGCGGCGTGGGCTGCGCTCGTGCAGGGCACGGGCGATCAACTCCTTGCCCGTGCCCGTCTCGCCCTGGATCAGCACCGTTGTCATGGTGCCGGCCACCAGGTCGACCGTGCCCAGCACGTCGCGCAAGGCGGCGCTCGAACCGACGATGTCGCGCACGCTGCCGTGCTCGCCGATTTCCGCGCGCAGGTAGCGATTCTCCTGCTGCAGGTGGTTCTTGAGCTGCTCGACCTCGGCCAGCGCGGCCTGCAGTTCCGCAGTGCGCTCATTGACACGCGATTCGAGCGCAAGGTTCGAGTCCTCGAGGGCGCGCCGCAACTGCTGCAACTGCAGGTGGGTGCGCACCCGGACCAGGAGTTCTTCGTGCTCGAAGGGTTTCACGACGTAATCGCAGCCCCCCGCCTCGAATCCCTTGACCTTGTCCTCGAGGTCGTCGAGCGCGGTCATGAAGATCACCGGAATTGCCGCGGTGCGGGAGTCGCGCTTCAGTCGCCGGCAGGTCTCGAACCCGTCGATGCCCGGCATCATGACGTCGAGCAGGACGAGGTCCGGCCGGGCGTACTGCGCCTGCTCGAGCGCGCTGTCGCCGTCGCGAGCCGCCAGCACGCGCCAGCCCTCGCGCCCGAGCATCTCGAGCAGGACGCCGACGTTCGTGGGCGTGTCGTCGACGACCAGGATCGTCGGTGTCGCGTCTGTCGCGCTCACGAGCCGCCTTCGATCAGGGGTCGCAGGCGGGCCCGCAGGCCCTTCATGTCGTATCTGCGTCCGAGTGCCTCGAGTTCGTCGATCGCGTCCGCGAGTTGGCCGTCGAGCGCGCGAACCTGGTCCAGCCGAGCGAGCAACGGACGGATATCGCCCATCAAGGCCAGTTCGTGGAGCTCGTGCGCGACGTCGCGCGGCAGGTCGTCGAGAGATGCCGGGGGCCGCGCAGGCGGCGTCGGGACAGTTGCCAACTCCGCTGCCTCAGGCAGATCACGCAGCCAGTGCAGGCCGAGTAGCCGGCCCAGCAGCTCCAGGACGTGCTCGAGTCGCACCGGCTTACTCATGAAATCGTCGCAGCCGGCCGCAATGCTCTGCGTGCGCGTGGCGTCGAACGCGCTCGCCGACAACGCGACGATCCGGGTATCCGCGAGCGATGGCTCGCCGCGCAGTTGCCGGATGGCCTCGAAGCCATCCATCACCGGCATCACGAGGTCCATGAACACCAGGTCGGGGTGGCTGAGCCGAGCGCTCTCGAGGGCAGCGGCGCCGTTGACCGCTTCGTCCACCCGGAACCCCAGCGGACGCAGAAAGCGACCCAGCAGCTGCCGGTTGTCGGCCATGTCGTCGACGACGAGAATGCGTCGCCGACGTCCCGAGTAGCCTCTGACGCGTGTTGCGGCCATCGAGGTGGGAATCGCGCTGGCGGCGGCCAACTGCACTTCGATCTCCACCGCGAACCGGCTGCCGCGGCCCGGCTCGCTCTGCACGTCGAGCGTACCGCCCATGAGCTGCACCAGGCGCCGGCAGATGGCGAGGCCCAGGCCGGTGCCCTCCACGTAGTGGCCGGTCTGCTGCACCTGCTGAAAGGGGTTGAAGATTCGCTCGACCTCGCCCGGCGCTATGCCGACGCCGGTATCCTCCACCTCGAGGCGCAGCTGGCATCGCCCGACGCCGGCAGAGGCTGCGCGCGCGCGCAGTCGCACCGTCCCGCGATCCGTGAATTTGACCGCATTGCCCAGCAGGTTGAGCAGCACCTGCCGGAGCTTGCGCTGGTCGCCGACGACGAACCCAGGGATGCGGCTCTCGATCTCTAAAGAGAATTCGAGGCCGCTCTGGTCGGCGCGAACGCGCGCGATGTCCGACGCGTCACGCAGCAGGTCGACCAGATCGAACGGCGCGAGGTCGAGGTCGAGCTTGCCCGATTCGATCTTGGCGAGGTCGAGGACGTCGCTGATCAGCCCGAGCAGGTGTTCGCCGCAGCGTTCGATGGCCGCCACGCTCTCGGCATGCGGCGGCCGCAGGCTGCCATCGTGGCGCAGCAGCTGCGCATAACCGAGGATGCCGTTCAACGGCGTGCGCAGTTCATGACTCATGCTGGCCAGAAAATCGCTCTTCGCGCGGCTGGCGCTTTCGGCCGCATCACGCGTCCGCTCGAGCGCGATCTCCGTCTCGCGACGCACCATGGCGCTCGCGATGATCTCGCCGAGCAGGCGCAGCAGGCGGATATCCTGCTCCGACCATTCCTGTTCGTGGTGCAGCGAATGGAAGTCCAGCGCGCCGACCGGACGGTTCCCGTACACCATGGGCACGATGATCGCGGACAGCACGCCCTGACGCTCCATCAGCTCGCGCAGCGGCCGGAACTCGCCGGTCAGCGTGTTGCGGTGCCTCACCAGCAGCACCTGGTTGCGGATGACGTGATCGAAGACCGCGGGGACTTCCTCGCGCGACATCGCCACCACCATCCCGCCGGTGGATTCGACGCCGGCGGCGGTCCACTCGTGGGTGACGACGGCCCGCGCGTCATCGTCGGTCGTGTGGAAGACTCGTGCCCGCTCGCTGCGGGCGAAGACCGCGATCTTGCCCAGCGATGTCACGATCGCCGCGTCGACGTCACCGCCTTCGAGCGTCACGAAGCGGGTCGAGATCGTGGTGATCAGGCCCTCGAGTTCAGCGCGGCGGGCAAGTTCCGCATTCGCGTCGAGCAGGTCCTGCTCGGCGGCCTGCCGCTCGATCTCGGCGGTCGTCCGTGCGGCGAATATGCGCAGGACGCCGTGGTCGCGCTCCTGCCAGTTCTTGACAGTCGTCGCGATCACCGCGAGGTGTCCTCGCACCCGGCCGGACGGGTTCTTCAGCGGCACGGCCAGGTAGGCTTCCGCGCCCATCGCGAGCAACGGTTCTCGCTCGGCCGGAAACAGTTCGACGACACCCTGGTTGAAAGCTGCGATCTCGCCATTGAGGACCCGTTCGCACGGGGAGCCCGGCAGTGGATACTCAAAGTCTTCCAGCAGGCGATCCCCGGTCCACATCGCCAGCACGTGGGCGATCGAGTTGTCGTCGCTGAAGCGCGAAACGAAGGCGATCTTCGAGTCGAGCGCCTGCGCGAGGCACCGCACCAGCTCGCGAAAGTACTCGGCGCCGGTGGTCGCCGCCGTGCCTTCGTCGATCAGGCGCAATAGCTGCAGATCCCGCTCGGGCAAGTGTCCTCCATGATCCCGCTCCGACCGCCGGACCTGTCGCGCAGGTGCGACGGGGCCGGTGCTGGCGCTGGAAGGGTGTTGCGGCAAGATTTTACGCCGGATCCGGGCGGCGACGATCAGCCGTGGGCCGCGCCGGAGCGCGACCCTAGCACACGGTCAAGGGACCAGGTGCCCGGGCCATAGACGGCCAGCACGGCGAGCATGAAGCCCCAGAGAATGTGCTGGCCCACTGCCGCCTCGAAGCCTTCGCTCAACAACACGTGAGCGTAGGCGACGACCGCCAGTGCGTTGACGGCGAACAGACCGACCGCGCTCAGTCGCCCGAACAGCCCGAGGATCAACAGGACGGGGAAGCACAATTCGCCGAACGTGCCGAGGACGGCCGCGAGACCCGGCGGCAGCAGGGGTACGTGGTATTCGTCACGGAACAGGGAGAGCGTCACGTCCCAGCTCGAGATCTTGAGGTAGCCGGACTTGAGGAATTGCCAGCTGACGTACACGCGGGTCGCGAGGGCGAACGGAGCGGCGAGACTGGCCAGCACATCGTTGGCGAGTTGCACCATCCGGCCGAGACCGAAGGACCGTGCAGGGGCTGTAGAAGGGATCGTGGACGTCATGAAAAAGGCTCCGGTGCCAGCGTGGTTGAGATTCAGACCGGGCGAGGCAGGTTCCAGCCGGTGAGTGCACCGATCTGCACGAGCCGGTTGAGGGCGGCGGTGAGGTCGAAGGAAAGGTCGAATCGAAGCGCCTCCTCCACGGCGGTCTCCATCCGCCGGGACTGGGCGATGGCCGATAGCAGCGCAAAATCGCCTGCGGGGACCTCGCGCAGCTCGACGTGGTCGCTCCGTCGCAAAATGAG
>JANNGT010000014.1:0-10157 GCA_031404015.1 Gammaproteobacteria bacterium
GCGCCCTACAGCGCCAAGGGCGCGGACACGTGCCTGACGTGCCATGAAGGGCCGGAGGTCAACGACGTGTTCCACACGGCGCACGCGCAGCCCAATGACGCCCGCACGCCATTCGGCAATGGCGGACTGCAGTGCGAGGCCTGCCACGGGCCGGGCGGCAATCACGCGAAGCGCGTAAAGAAAGGCGAAACGCGGCCGTCCGTGATCACCTTCAGCCGCACGGACACCACACCGGTCAGCGTGCAGAACGCGATGTGCATGGGCTGTCACGAAAAGACCCAGGCCGCGCAATGGCACGGCGGTCCGCACGATGTGAACAACGTCCCGTGCGCGGCCTGTCACGACAGCCACAAGGCGAAGGACGCGGTGTTCTCGAGGGCCACTCAGTCGGACGTCTGCTACACGTGCCACATTGCGGAAAAGAGCCAGTTCCTCAAACCCTACGCGCACCCGGTGCGCCAGGCGAAGCTCGCCTGCAGCGACTGTCATGCGCCACACGGCACCACCGCGCAGGGGCAGCTGGTGCGCGCGACACTGAACGACACCTGCTACGAATGCCATGCCGAGAAGCGCGGGCCGGTGTTGTGGGAGCACCAGCCGGTGAGCGAAGACTGCTCCTCGTGCCATGCGCCGCACGGCTCCAGCAACCCGGGCATGCTCAAGGTGCGCGGCCCGTTGCTGTGCCAGAGCTGCCACTCGCAGCAGGGCCATCCGAGCTTCGCCTACGGACCGTCGAGCCTGCCGGGCGGCTCGACACCGGCCACGGCGCTCGCGCTTGGCAACTGCA
Organism: Gammaproteobacteria bacterium; assembly: GCA_031404015.1. Classification (GTDB taxonomy): domain Bacteria; phylum Pseudomonadota; class Gammaproteobacteria; order Steroidobacterales; family Steroidobacteraceae; genus RPQJ01. The sequence continues at coordinate 788 of JANNGT010000014.1, forward strand.
CGAACTGCCACTCTCAAGTGCACGGATCGAACCATCCCTCTGGTTCGTCGCTGACACGGTGATCGCCATGGAACAACGCAGCCAGAAACTCATCCTCGCGATCGCCACGCTCCTGCTCGCAGCGGCCTCCGGCGTCAGCGCCGAAGAGGCCGCCGCACCGGACACGTCCGCGTGGGCCTGCAGCAAGTGCACGTTCGCCAAGGGCTACACGGCCGCCACTGAACTCGGCGCGGGCTATCTCGACGAATCGAGTGCCAAGTTCGGCGACGCGACCGGGCTCGACGAAGACGGTGTTTACGCCGTCGCCAACGCGGCCGGCGGCGTCGCGCTCGAGTCGGGCTATCGTCTGGATTACGAGCTGCTGAACCTCGGGCTCGACTCGCGTTCCGCCGAACTCTCGGGCGGCAAGCAGGGCAGCTACGATTTCGGGCTTTTTTACGATCGCATCCCGCACCGTCTCTCGGACACGGGCGAGACGATTTTCGGTGGCGTCGGCAGCGCCGACCTCACGCTGCCCCCGGGCTGGGTGCGCGCGGGCAGCACCGCGGGCTTCACTGCACTCGGCTCGTCCCTGCGCAGCGTCGAGGTGGGCTACGACCGGGATCGCTACGGCGCCAATGGTCGCTACTTCCTCGGCGACAAGTGGACCTTCGGTCTCGATTACAAACGCGACGAGCGCAGCGGCACGCGTCCGCGCCTCGGTTCGTTCGGCAGCGTGTCGAGCGAGATGCTGCGACCGATCGACGACAGCACGGATCGCGTCACGGCCGACGTGCGCTACCAGGGCAAGAGCTGGTTCGCGCAGGTGGGCTACTTCGCGTCGAGCTACGACACGCAGGTGCCGGGCTTACGGTTCGACAACCCGTTCAATGCGTTCGTCGCGGGCGGCGACCAGGGGCAGATGGCCCTCGAGCCCGACAACCTCTACAACGAAGTGTCCATCTCCACAGGGTGGTACGGCCTGCCCTGGAAAACCGCGATCACGCTGTCCGGCGCGATGGGGAAGGGCACGCAGGATGCAGCGTTCCTGCCGTACACGCTCAACCCGAACCTGCTGGTCGACGCTCTGCCGCTGCGGAACCTGGACGGTGACATCAGCGTGACGCGGGCGAACCTAAGCATCAGCATGCAACCCATTGACCGCCTGCGCGTGCGCGGCGCGGCAACGTACGACGAGCGAGACAACGACAGCAAGCAGGCCGCGTTCACCTCGATCGTCCACACCGACCTGTTTCCGGTCAACGAGGACCGCGTCAATGCGATCTACGGCTATGAGCGCACACGGCTGAACGGCTCGGCGGACTTCGTCGTCTACGACGATCTCGAGGTCAGCATCGGCGGCGAATGGCGCAACACGGATCGGACCGGCACGGCACTGGAAGTCTCGAGCGAGGAAGTGCTCGACGGTTACGGCCGCGTGCAGTTTCGCCCCAGCGGCTACTTAGGGGTAGTCGTCAAGGGCGGTGCCGAGGAACGCGATCCGGACGGGTACGACGTCGATGTCGCGATCGCGAACGGGCAAAACCCGCTCATGCGCAAGTTCAACCAGGCGTATCGCTATCGTTCGTACGGCGAGCTGCTCGCAAACGTCGCAGTCGGCGACCTGCCGCTGTCGCTCTCGGCCAGTGTCAACTACGCAGACGACAGCTACATGCAGTCGGACCTTGGCCTGCAGTCCGGACTCGACCGCCGTTACGGCGTCGACGTGAACTGGACGGTCAACGAGAAAATCGCTGCGTATGCCACGCTGGGGCGCGAAAAAGTCGACGCCACGACGAAGGGCAGCAGCACGTTCTCGACCGCGGACTGGACCGGGCGAGTCAAAGACGACTTCGAGACCTACGGTGCCGGTGTTACGGCTCGGTTCACGGACAAGATCGGCGTGACGCTCGATTACACCTACGCGGCAGGTGATTCCCGCACGCGCATCATCGGCGCCGCGGCCGGCGTGTTCCCGGTCGTCAAGAGCGAGCTGAGCTCGTTCAAGGCGGGCGTCACGTACGGGTTCAACGCGCGCACCGAGTTGATGCTCAACTGGTGGTATGAAACGCTGGACACCAGCGACTGGGCCTTCAGCGCGCAGCCGGTGGTATTGCCAACGGTGCTGGGCCTGGGTGTCGATCCCTACAATTACGACGTCAACTACGTGACGCTGTCGATGCGTTACCGGTTTGGCGCAGTCAAGGCTGCGGCAGAGGACGCCGAGTAACGCGTCTCAGCGGACCACGGTGGTGGCCAGGGCCGCGCGCCGCAGGATCGAGCGCGTGAGCCCCGCGAAGATGTAGGCGTGTGCTGGGACCAGCGCGTACCAGTAGATGAGTCCCCACACGCCGGCCGGGTGCCAATAGGCGGTGGCGCTGACGCTGGCCCCCGCGTCACCGTCATCGCCTTGCGGCTCTACGAGGAATTCGAGCACGCCTGCGCCGGGCGCCTTCATCTCCATGAGCAGCGTCAGGCGTCGTCCGGGCTCCAGCGCGATCACGCGCCACGAGTCGATGACATCGCCTATGCGCAACTCGGTCGGGTGCCGGCGTCGACGACGGAAACTGGGCCCGCCCACCAGCCAGTCGCAGGCGCCGCGAATCCACCACAGCACATTTGCGAAAAACCAGCCGTCTGCGCCGCCGATCGTGCAGACCGTCGCGAACACGCGTTCCGAGTCCACGGTTCCGACGGCAGTCGCGCCTTCGCGTTTGGCATAGAAGCCATACTCGGGGCGGAAGTTGCGGCACGCAATCGAGCCCTCGACCCAGCGCGCGATGACGGCATGCTGCTGGTCCGCGTCGATCGCTGCACGGATCGACGCTTCGAGGTTGAGCCGCTGTCGCGGCACGAGCCGATGCAGCTCGGCGTCCTGCGCGACGAAGTCGTGCTCGAGGCCTTCGACCAGTGCCTGAGCGATACCGACCGGCACCGACGTGACGAGCCGCAACCAGTACGACGACAAGCGCGGCGTGAGCACCGGCACCGGCACGATCAACGGATGACGCCCGACCATGTCGCCGTAACAGCGCATGATGGCCTCGTACGTCACGGTGTCCGGGCCGCCTGCATCGAGTGTCTTGCCGGCAGCCTCATCGATGTCGGCCACGGCGACCAGGTACGCCAGCAGGTCGTCGAGCGCGATCGGGGTCGAGACGGACTTGACCCAGCGCGGCGTGACCATGACCGGCAGGTGGTTGACGAGATCGCGGATCACTTCGTAGGCCGCTGAGCCGGGCCCGATGATCATGCCCGCCCGCAGCTCCGTGACCGGAACTCCGCTCGCGCGCAGTACATCGCCGGTCTCGGCGCGGGAACGCAGGTGTTCAGAGCGAGCGTTGGTTGGTATGAGGCCGCCAAGGTAAACGATGCGACGCACGCCCGCGGCCGCGGCGGCCTGCCCGAAGTTGTGCGCTGCCTCGCGGTCGAGCGCGCCGAAGCCGGGGCCGGCTGCCATCGAATGCACGAGGTAGTACGCGACGTCCACACCTTGCAACACAGGGGCCAACGTCGCTGGTTTGAGAGCGTCCGCCGCTACGCACTCGACCTCGGCCCAGCCACGCGCGGCGAGGACTTCCGCGTGACGTGCGGAAGCGCGCACGCGTCGGCCTGCTGCCTGCAGGCGTGGCACGAGATGCGTGCCGATGTAGCCGCTCGCGCCGAAGACGAGATGCAACGCTCCGGTCGCGGCGGGGGGCATTCCCCGGTCAGCGCGCGAAGAGCGCTGCGATGAACAGCAGGATCGAACCCATCGCCTGCAGGCCGATGGTCATTTCGATGCTCCTGGTCAGCGCCGCGCGCGAGATGTCGTCGCCGATGCCCGCCGCGGCCTTGAAGCCGCCCGCGAGCATGACAGCGCCAATGACCGCGGCCCACCAAGGCAGCGACCCCATGACCACGAGCGCGATGATCGCGGCGAATGCGGCGACGTGCAGCAAGCGATAGCCGAGTCGCGCGCGGCTTAAGCCCAGCCGGACCACGAGCGTGCGCTTGCCGTTGGCCGCATCCGCCTTGCGGTCGGGCACTTCGTTGATCCAGAGGATCAGCATCACCCAGATGCCGACGGGCAGCGCGAGCAGCAGGCTGCCGAGATCGAACACGCCGCTCTGCAGCCATGCGGCTCCGCAGACCGGCAGCACGCCGAAGGCGATCATCAGGAAGAACTCGCCGACGCCCTTGCCGCTCAGCTGCACCGCGGGGGCCGAATACAGCCACGCGATCGCGATGCCTGCGAGGCCCAGCGCGATTACGATCGGGCCCTTCAGCAGCGCGAGCCCGCCGCCCAGCACGGCCGCCATGCCAAACAGCATCCAGCCCCAACGGTGCATCTCCTGCACGGACATGATGCCGTTGTTGATGAAGCGCGAGCCGCCCGTGTACGGGTGTATGTAGTCGACGTTGTCACGGTCGGTGCCCGTGAGGTCGTCGCCCACGTCGTTGATGACGTTGCTGGCGCAGTGCACCAGCGCAGTCGCCAGCAGGGCGAGCACCGCCACGCCGAACTCCAGCCCGCCTGCGATCGTCGCACCCCAGGCCGTGCCGACGAACACGGGCAGCACCGAAGCCGTCAGGAACTTGGGTCGGGTGGCGAGGAAGAGTCGGCGTGCCTTCTGGCCCGGCGTGTCGCCGGCGAGATCCTCATACCGAGGCTCGAGCGGAGAAACGGCTTCCTTGGTCATTGCACACTCCCATTGTCTGGCCGCACGCTAGCGACCGGCCGACCTCGCGGTCAAGCCCGTATATGTGCAGGGAGGGTCAGTGGGATCGTCGCTCGACGACCGCAGGGCGACGCGGAAAAATTCAGCTGCCGTGATTCTGCATCATCAGGCCGGTGCCGCCGCGCGAAACGTGCGCAACGACGGCGGTGCGCCGATGCAGCTTGGTCACCGTGCCCAGGCTGATGGCGAACGCGAGATCGACGGTCTGGCCCTTGCGCAGTCCCATGTCGCCGGTTTCGACGAAGACGCCAGTGGCACTCAGGTTACGGGCGCGACACAGGCGGTGATGACGGCCCGGCAGGAGCACGTACACGGTGGTTCGCGCACGATGGCGCGTTGTCAGTCTTCTCTCCACGGCGCAGCTCTTCTCTTTTTTGTCCGGTGGGCTGGTGCCGCGCCATTATGCACTTCGCGCGTCGGGTGTGAAGCGTTGCGTGTGCATTCTCGAGCGTTATGTCCGGAGCAGCGTCGGGTATGCTGCGCACCGTCGGAAAATTGAACACTTATGCGCAGCAAGATGGACCAACACGCGGCTTCCAACGATTCCGGACCGATCGGTGTTTTCGATTCCGGCGTCGGTGGCCTCACGGTGCTGCGCGCATTGCGCGAGCGTCTGCCGTACGAAGATTTCCTCTACCTCGGCGACACTGCACGATTGCCCTACGGCACGAAAAGCGCGGGTTCGATCCGCCAGTACTCGCTGCAGGCCGCGAGCCTGTTGCATGAGCGCGGCGTGAAATGCCTCGTGGTCGCCTGCAACACGGCTTCCGCAGTCGCGCTCGATGCGCTCGCGCATGAGTTCGCTCCCGTGCCCGTGCTCGGCGTGCTCGAACCAGGAGCTGCCGCCGCGTGTCGCGCGACGCGCACGGGCCGCATTGCGGTGCTGGCAACAGAGAGCACGGTGCGCGGCGGCGCATACCAGTTGGCGATTGCCAGGCACATGCCGGCCGCTGTCGTCACTGCGCGCGCGTGCCCGATCTTTGTCGCGCTGGCCGAAGAAGGCTGGATGGAAGGTCCGATCGTCGAAGGCGTGATCCACCGCTATCTGGACGACGTGTTCGTCGCGGGTTCCAGCGACGCGCATCCGGACACGCTCGTGCTGGGCTGCACGCATTTTCCGGTGCTGGCGCCCGTGCTGCGCGCAGTGCTCGGCGCGGGCATCGCCATCGTCGATTCGGCAGAGACGACTGCGGCGGCGCTTGCGGCCGTGCTCGAACAGCGCGGATTGCTGCGCACCGAGGGCGTGGGCACGGTGCAGCTGCTGGCGACCGACGGCCCCGAGCGCTTTGCGCGCGTCGGGGCGGTGTTCCTGGGCCAGGCGCTGTCGCCCACCGACGTAGAGATCGTCGACCTGGCATTCACGCCCGCGGCGGCTGGAATTTAATTTCCGGCCGGAGCCTGCTTGCGGGCGGCGACGGACACGAGCATCGACAGCGCAAGGATCGAGCCGATGATCGCGAGTGACCACGTGATCGGGAACTTGCCGCCGAAGGCCGCGTTGAGCCAGACCATCTTCAGGCCGACGAACACCAGGATCAGGCCGAGTCCGTACTTGAGGTAGCCGAAGTACCGCACGGCGCTTGCCAGCAGGAAGTACATCGCGCGCAAGCCGAGGATCGCGAAGATGTTCGACGTGAACACGATCAGTGGCTCGTTGGTCAGCGCAAAGATCGCCGGTACCGAGTCGATCGCGAAAATGATGTCGGAGAACTCGATGAAGACCAGCGCGACGAAGAGCGGCGTGGCGTACAGCACGCCTTCGTGCCGCACCCAGAAGCTGTCGCCCTCGATCTTCGGCCAGACCGGCACGAAACGCTTCACCAGCCTGATCACCGGGTTGCGCTCCGGATCGATGGGCTTCTCCGGCAGGAACAGGATCTTGATGCCGGTGAGGATCAGGAACACGCCGAACACGACGACGATCCAGTGGTACTGCATGAGCACCGAGCCGAGCGAGATGAACAGCGCCCGGAACATCAGCGCACCGAGGATGCCGTAGAACAATACCCGGTGCTGGTACTTGGCCGGCACCGCAAAATAGGAGAACACGGCGACGAACACGAAGACGTTGTCGACCGCGAGCGCCTTCTCGACGACGTAGCCGGCAAGGAATTCAAGGGCGGAATCGCTTGCGAGCTTGGCGTGGTCGAGCCCAGCCAGGGCTGGCACTTGCGGGAAGTGCCACAGCATGTAGCGATAGAACAGGTAATTGAACACCAGGGCGAGCGCTACCCACACGACACTCCACGTCATGGCTTCGCGCGCGCTGACTTCGTGCGCCTCGCGATGGAACACGCCGAGGTCCAGCGCCAGCACGAGCAGCACGAACAGGGTGAACCCGGCGTAGAACCACCAGTATTCGGCAAAGGGAAACAGCAGCAGGTCGGTCATGCAGGCGCAGGCCTCGGGGGAGGGAGGGGGTACACGACACGGCGGCCCGGTCGGCCGATTCAGAATACACGAATTTCTATTCGTATAAAACTATTCAGGGGTCGCGGTCCACGGTTGCCATGCTGGACGGCGGGTAGCGTTCGCCCGCCACGTTCCCGGGAGCGAAGACCTGGTCCAGCAGGAACTGGTCGCACGCGGCCAGCTGGACCCGGGTGGCCCCGAGATTTTCGCGCAGCCGGGTGCGGCGGGTCGTGCCGAAGATGGGCACGATGTCCTCACCCTGGGCGAGCAGCCAGGCGAGTGCCGCCTGGCCGGCGGTAGCTCCCGCCCGCGCCGCGACGGCGGTGAGTTTCTCGACCAGCGCAAGATTGGAATCGAAATGGCCGGCCTGAAAGCGGGGTTGCTCGCGCCGGTAGTCGCCCTCCGGGTAGTCCTCGGCGCGGGTCCGCTGCCCGGCCAGGAAGCCCCGGCCCAGTGGCGAGAACGGCACCAGGCCAATGCCCAACTCGCGGCAGACGGGCAGTATCCTGGCCTCAACCCCTCGTTCCCAAAGGGAATATTCGGATTGCAGGGCGCTGATGGGATGCACTGCGTGGGCCCGGCGCAGCGTCGACGGGCTGGCCTCGGAGAGGCCCAGGTAGCGGACTTTGCCTGCCCGGACGAGCTCGGCCATCGTGCCGACGACGTCTTCTATCGGCACCGCAGGGTCGACCCGGTGCTGGTACAGCAGGTCTATCCGGTCGGTGCGCAGGCGACGCAGGGATTGCTCGACCACCTCCTGGATGTGCTGCGGGCGGCTGTCGAGCGACCAACCGGTGTTCCCGGAGCGGAGCACATCGAAGCCGAACTTGGTTGCGAGCACAACCCGGTCGCGCCGGTTGCCGGTGATGACGCGGCCCAGCAATTCCTCGTTCGTGTACGGCCCGTAGACCTCGGCGGTGTCGAACAAGGTGACGCCCGCTGCGACCGCTTCGATCAGGGTGGCCTCGCACTCGGCCTGGTCGGCGCCCGTTGCGTAAACGCCGGACATTCCCATGCAACCGAGACCCAGCGCCGAGACTTCGAGGCCCTGCCGGCCGAGTTTGCGGATCTGCATGGCCGGCTCCACTGGGATCGGGCACTCGGTTTGGATTGACACGGCCGTCCCGCCCCCCGAGAATACGCGGCTCTCTGTTCGCGGAGGGGTACCCAAGCGGCCAACGGGAGCAGACTGTAAATCTGCCGGCTTATGCCTTCGAAGGTTCGAATCCTTCCCCCTCCACCAGTACCAGAGAGTAGCGGAGAGGCGTGGGTTTTGTAGGTTTCTGAAGGGAATGTCGAGCGGGCGATCTGACCGGCGAGCGCTGCGGGTGTAGTTCAATGGTAGAACCCCAGCCTTCCAAGCTGGGTACGTGGGTTCGATTCCCATCACCCGCTCCATCCGGACGTCCGGTGCGGAGTTGAGTTTTGACGAGGCGGCCCACGTAGCTCAGTCGGTAGAGCACGTCCTTGGTAAGGACGAGGTCACCGGTTCGATTCCGGTCGTGGGCTCCAGTTTAAGGAAGTGACTAGTGATTAGTGAATCGTGACCAGTGAAGAGGCGTCGCTTTGCGCGCCACCCATCACTGCTCGCTCTTTCTAATCACCAGTCACTGATCACTAGTCACTTGTTCTTATGTTTTTAGAGGTAATCGGTCGTGGCTAAGGAAAAATTCGCGCGTACGAAGCCGCACGTGAACGTGGGCACGATTGGGCACGTTGACCATGGCAAGACGACGCTGACGGCGGCGCTGACGAAGGTGATGGCGGCGAAGCACGGCGGTACGTTCATGGCGTACGACCAGATCGACAAGGCGCCGGAGGAGAAGGCACGGGGCATCACGATTGCGACGGCGCACGTGGAGTACGAGAGCCCGGCGCGCCATTACGCGCACGTGGACTGCCCGGGACACGCGGACTACGTGAAGAACATGATCACGGGCGCGGCGCAGATGGACGGAGCGATTTTGGTGGTATCGGCGGCGGATGGCCCGATGCCGCAGACGCGGGAGCACATTTTGTTGGCGCGCCAGGTGGGTGTGCCGTACATCGTGGTGTTCATGAACAAGGCGGACATGGTGGATGACGCGGAGCTGTTGGAGCTGGTGGAGCTCGAGGTTCGCGATCTTCTGACCACGTATGAGTTTCCGGGCGACAAGACGCCGATCATCATCGGCAGCGCGCTGAAGGCGCTCGAGGGGGACAAATCCGAGATGGGCGAGGGCAGCATTTTCAAGCTCGCCGAAGCGCTGGACACCTAC
>JANNGT010000015.1:0-8626 GCA_031404015.1 Gammaproteobacteria bacterium
GTCCCGGTGGCAAAGCTGACGAGGTGGGGCAGCAACGCGGCGCGGACCTTCGTCCCCAGCGCCAGGAACACGCCAGCCGCCATGGCGCTCAACACGCCGCTCAGCGCCGTGAACACGACGATCAGTGTCAGGGTACTCAAAGGAGGCTCTGCTTCTTTTGCGGCGTCTTTTGCGGCATCACCAACAGCCTGATCTCGTCGTCGGCTTCACCATCGTCGCGGGTACGTGGCAGCTGCATCAGGTTAGCACGCAGGACGTGCACGAACCGCCGCTCGACCTTGCGGCCCACCATCGCGGCGGATCTTCATGCGCAAGGTGGCGAGAGCCACGCGAGCGTGGCCATGCGTCCGGTGCGGCCGCCGTCACGGCGGTAGGAGAAGAAGTCCCCGCTTTCGCGCTGCGTGCAGCGGTCACCGCCCGTCACGTGCTGCACACCGGCCCGCGCGAGCGCGCGTCGTGCCAGGGCATACAGGTCGGCCTGGTATCGGCCAGCAGGATTGCGTTGAAACGCGGCAGCGTTATCGGGATTGAGTCGCAGGAATTCCTCCCTCACCTCTGCGCCCACTTCAAAAGCGAGCGGGCCGATCGCCGGCCCCAGCCAGGCGAGCAACTGGTCCGGGGGGCAGCGCAGCGCAGCGACCGTCGCCTCGAGCACACCCGCGGCAAGCCCTCGCCACCCTGCATGCGCCACGCCGACTCGCGTGCCCGCGCGATCCGTAAACAGGGCAGGCAAGCAATCCGCAGTCATGACGACGCACACCCGTCCAGGGGCGAACGTGACCGCCGCATCCGCGCGCGGGGGCACTGCGGCAGCCAGTGCCGGCGCGCCCACGTGCTCGACCACGTCGATGCCGTGCACCTGTTCCAGCCAAAGGGGCTCGGCCGGCAGGTGCGCGGCTGCGCGCAATGCTGCCCGGTTCGCCCGCACGCGCTCGGGGTCGTCGCCCACGTGTTGCGCCAGATTGAGGCTGGCGAAAGGCTCGGCGCTGAAACCGCCGCCACGCAGTGTCGACCATGCATGCACGTTGCCGGGTGCGTCCCAGCCTGGTGTAAGCCAGGCGATTTGCCGCGGCGTGCCAGCGCCTTGCCGCGTGCCAGCGCCGTGCGTCATGCCTTGGCGGCGGACACGTCGGCGGCCAGGATGGCGAGCAACTGGACCATGTCCTGCGGCAGCGCAGCCTGCGCCTCGAGCGGCTTGCCGGTGACCGGGTGTTCGAGCTGCAGCCTGGCCGCGTGCAGCGCCTGGCGCGGAAACTCACGCAATGCCACGCGCAGCTCCTCCGTTGCGCCCTTGGGCAATGCGAGCCTCCCCCCGTACACCCGGTCGCCGACGATCGGGTAGCCCGCGTGCGTCAGGTGCACGCGGATCTGGTGCGTGCGCCCCGTTTCGAGCTGCACGCGCACGTGCGTGTGCGCGCGATAACGCTTGATGACCCGGTAATGCGTGACGGCGTCGCGGCCACCCTGTCGGATTGCCATGCGCACGCGGTCCGTCGGGTGCCGGTCAATCGGCGCTGCAATCGTGCCGCCTGCAGTCATCACGCCGCGACTGATGGCTTCGTACTCGCGGTGAATCTCGCGCGCCTCGAGCATGCGCACGAGCGCCGTGTGCGCCTTGATCGTGCGCGCGACGATCAGCAAGCCGCTGGTGTCCTTGTCGAGCCGATGCACGATGCCCGCTCGCGGCAAAGCGGCGAGTTCTGCGTCACGCGACAACAGTGCGTTCTGCAGCGTCTGGTCCGGGTTGCCGGCGCCTGGATGCACGACCAGCCCGGGCGGCTTGTTGACGATGAAAACGTGCTTGTCTTCGTAGGCCATCTCGAGCGGTATGGCCTGTGCCTCGGCGGCAGTCTCTTCAGTCAGGGTGGCCGCGACGTCGATCGTCTCGCCGCCGTTCAGCTTGTCCCGCGGCCGGCACGCGGCGCCGTCCACCAGCACCTCGCCCGCGTCGATCCAGGTCTTGAGACGACTGCGGGAATAGTCCGGCAACAACTGCGCGAGGGCCTGGTCGAGGCGCTGCCCTGCGAGCTTGTCCGGAATTTGCAGGCGCAGTTGAACGGTTGAGGTCGTCATGGTGTCGAATTCTATATACTTCACGCCCTTCCGCAGGGCTCGACCCCAGGATTCCCGCATGGCTGCTGCCCTTTTCCGACGTGTCCTCGTCTCGGTCCTGCTCGCGTCCTGTCTGCTGGCAATGGCCGGGTGCAGCAGCCTCAAGTTCTGGGACAAGGACGACGGCGACAAGGTCATCGAAGGCTCGCCCGAGCAGTTATACCGCGAAGCGACCAAGGACCTGGAAAGCAGCGACTACGCCGGCGCCATCCAGCGCTTCGAGATGCTCGAGGCCCGGTATCCTTTCAGCGAGCAGGCCAAGCAGGGCCAGCTTGACCTGATCTACGCGTATTACAAGAATCGCTCGACCGATTCCGCGATCGACCAGGCCGACCAGTTCATCCGCGAAAACCCCACCCATCCGCGGGTCGACTACGCCTATTACGTGCGCGGCTTGGTGTACTTCGAATCGGGGGCGAACTGGCTCGAACGCAGGTTCAGGGTCGACATCGCGAGGCGCCCGCCGCACGAAGCGCGCAAATCGTTCCAGGCGTTCCAGACGCTGGTGCAGAGCTATCCCAAGAGTCCCTACGCGGCGGATGCCCGGCAGCGCATGGTTTACCTGCGTAACCGCCTGGCCGATTACGAGGTCGAGGTCGCCCGCTATTACCTGAAGCGCGGCGCGTACGTGGGCGCGGCCAACCGTGCCAAGGGCGTCATCGAAAACTTCGACGGCGCGCCGGCCGTGGATGACGCGCTCAAGATCCTGGCCGCCTCCTATCGCAGATTGGGCGTGGAGGACCTGGCCCAGTCTACCGATAAAGTGCGCATGGCCAACACGATGCCCGACGATGCACAGGCTCCCAGACAGGCCCCAGAGCGCACCGCAGACCATTGGTGGAAGTTCTGGGACTAGGCGTCCGGCGTCACCCCGTCTTGACCACCAGGTGACGTAATCGGGCCAGCATCGGTGTGACGACCGGGATCGTCAACATCGTGCTGCCCACCGCCATCAGCAGCAACGCCGTGAACGTGGTCGCCGTGATCAGCTGCTTGTCCAGCAGGATGTTGGCAAAGATGATCATGATCAGCGCTTTCGTCTGCAGCAGCCAGCCGATCAGGCTTGCCTCACCGGGTTGCCAGCCCAATGCCCGTCCCGCCAGGCTCGTCCCGAGGAGCTTGCCACCGACTGAGGCCGCCAGCAGCATCGCCGCCGCCAGGAAGACCTGCGGCCCCCCCAGCTGCCACTCCGTGCGTAGTCCCGTGCTGAGGAAGAATACCGGCATCATCAGCAGCAGCACGTTGTGGCGGATCGAGTCCAACCGGTCCTGGTCGAACCAGTCGCGATCGATCGCTGCACCTGCCAGGAACGCGCCCACCATGTAGTGCAGGCCTGACCAGTCCGCGCCAAGCCCAGAAAGCGCGAGCCAGATCAGCGCGACGTACCACCGATCACGTTCCTCGAGTCGCTGCATGAGCCATCGGAAGCCGAGGGCCACGACAATGAAGGCGATGACGAAACCGACCTGCCGGCCCACGCGGTTCCAGTCCATCAGGATCAGGGCCAGCACGCCCCAGATGGCGATGTCGTCCATGCTCGCGTAGCGCAGGATGCGCTGGCCGAGCGCCGTGCGCAGCACGCCCAGCTTTTCGAGGAACAGCACCAGGATCGGCAGCGCCGTCACCGCGCACGCCATGCCAACGCCAAGGATGAATTGCCAGGTATGCGCGTTCGGTCCTATCCAGCCGGGAAACCCGCTCAGTACGGCTGCGGCGATGCTGCCGGTGACCAGTGGCGCCCCGAGCGCGAGACCAGCGGCGGTGCTGCTCTCTCGCCGATGTTCCCATGCGTGCTTCAGATCGAGTTCGATGCCTGCGAGCAGCACGAAGCACATCACGGCCCACCACGCGATGCCATTCAGCGACTGCACCACGGCCGGGTTGAAGACGAAGCGGTAATACTCGGGAAAAACTGCACCGAGAATGCCCGGCCCGAGCACGATGCCCGTGATGATCTGCACTACGACCAGCGGCGCGAAGTACTCCGTGCGGCCGAGCCTCCAGACGAGGAATGGCAGCGCAAAGATCAGCAACATCGCAACGAGAAAGATTTCCGACGTATTCACGTTTTCGGCTCCATGGCCGGCGGCGGCAGGGTCATGGCGAGTTCGGCCGCCAAGACTTCCAGGCTCTTGCCTTTGGTCTCCGGCAGCAGCTTCATCACGAGCGGCATTCCCACCAGGGCGAACACCGCATAGATCAGGAAGGTCTTCGAGCTGCCCAGGTTCTGCAGTTGCCACGGGAAGATCAGCTGCACGCCGAAACTCACCGCGGAGTTGACCAGGCCCACGAACGAGATCGCAATGCCGCGCATGCGGTTCGAGAACAGTTCGGAGAACAGCACCCACATCACGGGCCCCAGCGACATGGCAAAGCTGGCGACGAAAGCCAGGATGCCGATCAGGATGAGGGCAGGATTGATGCTGATCGCAGCGGTCAACAGGTCGGACTCGTGCGCCGTGTACGAGGCGCTGCCCAATGCGTCGACCGCGGCCGCCCGGAACGCGGTATCGCTCGCGAACGTCTGGCCGACCAGCGGTGCGAGCGCCGCCGCATCGATCTTCTGCGACAGGCCGGCAACGGCCTCATCACGGATGGTATAGCTGGCCGAGCCGAATCCATACGCCAGCAGCAGCATGCTCGCGGCTATGCCCGCCAGCCCGGCGATCAGCAGGGGGCGGCGACCGAGACGATCGATCAGGCTGATCGCCAGCACGGTGAAGGCCAGGTTGATCAGGCCGACGAAAATGGCCTGCATGAACGCAGCGTCGGTTCCGACGCCGGACTGCTGAAAGATCGTCGGCGCGTAGAAGAACACTGCGTTGATGCCGGTGATCTGCTGCAGCACCGCGACGAGAATGCCGAGCGTCAGCACGCGCCGCATGGTGGGGCGGAACAGTTCGCCCAGCGAGGCCTCTTCCTCGTGCGTGGCCAGCGCTTCCTTGACTGCGCGCAATTCGATGTCCGCCTGTGCAGGACCGATCGACTTGACGAGCACTTCGCGCGCCGCTGCGTCCTTGCCGTGCATCGCCAGCCAGCGCGGGCTTTCCGGCACCGTGTACAGCGCGACGAAATAGAGAATCGAGGGCACAACTTCGATGCCCAGCATCCAGCGCCAGTTCCAGCGGACCAGCCCGAGTTGCTCGACCCACGCCTGGTCGCTGTCGCCGAGGCTCAGGATAAGGTAGTTGCTGAAGAACGCGGCGGAGATGCCGAGCACGATGTTGAGCTGGTTGAACGAGACCATGCGTCCGCGCAAGTGCGCGGGCGCAAGCTCCGCGATGTACATCGGTGCGATGATGAGGGCGGCGCCGACACCCAGCCCTCCCAGGAGCCGTGCCACGACCAGCGTGAGGAAGTCGGGGGCGATGGCGGAAGCGACGGCGGACACCGCGAACAGCACGGCTGCGATCTTCAGCACGGGCAGGCGTCCGATGCGATCGCTGAGTGGACCCGCCACCATCATCGCGAGTGTCGCGGTGAGCGTCAGCGATGCGACCGCCCAACCGAGCTGGATCTTCGAAAGCTGCAGCTCGGTCTCGATGAAAGGCACGACCCCGGAAATGACCGAGACGTCGAAGCCCATGAGAAAGCCGCCCAGCGCGACGATCAGCGCCGTCCTGACCGTATAGACCGTTGTTGCTTCCACTTTCCCCCCGCCCGCAGGTGACTGTTCAGTCGGCTGTCAACTCGAAGTCTGCACGCAGTTCTGCCGTGGAACTGCCGACGATCCATGCATGAAACGCTTGTCCATGGCATTGGACCGCAGCATAGTTGAAGTATGACCGCGACATCCCGCATCCGCTGCTTTCTGACTGCTCGGGACACGGGTGCGCGTCTGACCGAGCAGCCTGCGCTTACGCCAGAGGGCGGCGAACGCGAACTGCCGACGGTGGTGGTGAACACGCGGCGCACGTTCCAGCAGATCGAGGGCTTCGGCGGTGCGTTCACCGAAGCCTCGGCCGTCGTCTGGTTTGGGCTGAGTCCCACGCGCCGCCGGCAGATACTCGAGGCCTATTTCGATCCCACGCTCGGGCATGGGTATTCCTTGTGCCGCGTGCACATGGGCAGTTGCGATTTCGCGCTCGGCAACTACGCCCACGTCGAAACCCCCGACGACATGGAGCTCGCGAGTTTCAGCATCGAACGCGACCGGCAGGCGTTACTGCCATTCATCCGCGCCGCGCAACACGTGGCGGGAGGACAGATCAAGCTGCTCGCATCGCCATGGAGTCCGCCTGCGTGGATGAAAACGTCGGGCCGGATGAACGGCGGCGGCAAGCTGCGCCCGGAATGCGCGCGCGCGTGGGCACGCTGTTACGTGCGCTTCATCGAGGCCTACGCGGCGGAAGGCGTGCCGATCTGGGGTGTCTCGGTGCAGAACGAACCGATGGCCACGCAGCGCTGGGATTCATGCCTGTACACGGCTGAAGAAGAGCGTGACTTCGTGCGCGATCACCTGGGGCCGGAGATGGAAGCCGCCGGCCTCGGGCGCGTGAAGATCGTGATCTGGGACCACAACCGTGACCTGATGGTCGAGCGGGCGAATGCCGTGTACTCAGATCCAGACGCCGCGCGCTATGTATGGGGCACGGGGTTCCACTGGTACGGCGACGATTGCTTCGATCACGTGCAGCAGGTTCACGATGCCTGGCCCGACAAAAAACTGCTGTTCACGGAAGGCTGCCAGGAAGGCGGTCCGCATCACGGTTCGTGGGAACTCGGAGAGCGGTACGCGCGCTCGATGATCAACGACCTCAATCGCTGGACGGTCGGCTGGATCGACTGGAATTTGATCCTGGACAGCGAAGGTGGTCCGAACCACGTTGGTAATTTCTGCAGCGCACCCATCCACGTTGACGCTGCGGCCGATACGTTCTCGTTGCAGAGCTCGTACTACTACCTTGGGCACTTTGCGCGGTTCATACGCCCCGGCGCGCACCGCGTGTCGTGTGCCACGCCCCGGCAGGACATCGAGGCCGCGGCGTTCCGCGCCGTGGATGGCTCATCTGCGGTGGTGCTGATGAACCGTACCGAGCAATCTCAACGCCTGGCGCTACACATCGACGATCTCAGGTGTACCGCGAACTTGCCGCCGCGATCTATCGCTACCTGTCTGGCCTGACACTGCTGCAGCATGCCTGCACGTCCGTTGCGATGCATCTAGAACGGACGACCCGCCCGATGCATCAGGCGCATCGGGGCGGGTTGGTGCAGCCGGTCTCGTTCAGTTGAACTTGATGGAACCGACGTTTAGGCCGTTGGTGAAGGCCACGTTGCTGGGGTCCTTATTGACGTACTGGATATTGGCGTTCTTCAGCAC
Organism: Gammaproteobacteria bacterium; assembly: GCA_031404015.1. Taxonomy (GTDB): domain Bacteria; phylum Pseudomonadota; class Gammaproteobacteria; order Steroidobacterales; family Steroidobacteraceae; genus RPQJ01. Next base: position 7,436 of record JANNGT010000015.1, read on the forward strand.
GATGTTGATTTGCGCAATGCTCGCCAGCACCTGCGCCACCGTCGTTTCGCCGCTGCACGCGGTTGTCAGCGTGAAACTGCTGAGCGGCAGTGTGTAGACCTTGTCAGCGCCTTGGCCAGTCGTGTTGAATGTCACCTGGACTTCGGAGCCGCCCGAAGGTGAGCCGCAACCAGTCACCGCCGGCCCCTGCAGGATCACGTCAAGCGCCGGGAAGGTTCCGGCCTTGAACAACTGGTCGGGGCCCCACACGTTGACCCGGATATTGGTGTAGCCCGACACATCAACCGTGCCATTACTTGGCGCCCTCAAAAAGGCTCCGAAATAGGCGTTCGTGATGGCGGGCGCATTCAAGCCGAGCCCAAAGTAGAAGTTAGGCACGCCACCGGGATTCTGCGCGGTGCCGGACACGCCGGCGTAGTCGTAGGTGGCGCCCACGTTTACGGCCAGGCGCGGGTCGAAGAAGAATCCGACGTCCCCGCCCTGGGTCGACTTGGCATTTACGAACAGGTCGCCGACATAGTCGTCGGCGAAAACACCGTTGACGAACCCGCCACTGCCGCCGCCGCCACCGGTGCTGAACGCGGGGAACCTCAGTTCATCGACCAGCATGGTCTTTTCGGCGGTGACCGAGCTGCGACCGTTGGGGAACAGGACGACCACCGAGTAAGTGCCTGCATCCGGCATAACGAAGCTCAGCGTCTCCCAGGCCCCCGCCACCGTCGTCGCCGCGTCCTTCTCGGTCGTGGCCGGCCCACCGGTGCCGCCCTCGAACTTGAGCAGGAAGTTTGTCCCCGCCGCAGGCGAGTACACCCGCATCGTGACGGTCTTTGCGGCCGTGGTGAGAACCACCGAGCCTCCAAGGCCGGTGATGGTCGTGCCGAAGTAATCGCCGTCTCCGGGCTTCTTGACGAACTGCACGACCTTGTTGGTCGCGTCGTTCGGATCATCGGCGATCGCCACCGTGCCGCCACCGCCGTTCTCGAATGGTCCGAAGCCGATGCCGGGCTCCGAAAAATCGATGCAGGCCGCGCCGCTGCAGGTTCCAGTGCTACCGGAGCCGGAACCACCACCGCCGGCCGCGGGGAACTTCAATTCGTCGATGTACATGGTCTTGTCGGTGGTGACCTTGCTCCGACCGTTCGGGAAGATCACGACAGTGGTGTAAGTGCCAGCTGCACCAGCTGACAGGTC
>JANNGT010000016.1:0-1639 GCA_031404015.1 Gammaproteobacteria bacterium
TCCTCGACCAGCAGCTCCTCGTCGGCTGCGTCGCCCACCAGCACGATGGCATTGCGCAGCTGCTCCGAGATCCGCCGTGCGCGCTTCGAATCGCGCTCGATGACCTTGACCTGGTTTTCGTTGTCCAGCGTCTGCGCGAGCCGGAAACCGATGTTGCCACCGCCCGCGATCACGACGCGCTTCACGGGATCCTCGAGCCGCTGCATTTCTTTCATGACGATCCGGATGTCCTGCGTGGCCGCGACGAAGAACACTTCGTCCTCGTCCTGGATCACCGTGTCGCCATCCGGCTCGATGCTGAGGCCATTGCGGTACATGGCCGCCACGCGCGCCTCACTGTTGCGCATGTGGCCCTTCAGTTCGCGTATCGGGCGACCGACGAGTGCGCCGCCCTTGAGCGCCTTGAGCCCGACGAGTCGCACCTTGCCCTCGGCAAAATCGACCACCTGCAGCGCGCCCGGGTAACGAATCAGGCGTTCAATGTAGGCCGTGACCGCCTCCTCGGGACTCAGGTACATGTCGATCGCGAATCCCGGCAGCGCCAGCGGAGCGTCGGGTGCTTCGGTCGAGACGAACAAACCCTTCTGCTTGGCGTAGTCGCGCGAGCGGATGCGGGCAATCTTGGTCTTGGTGCCGAACAGGTTCCACGCAACGTGGCAGGCGACCATGTTGGTCTCGTCGCTGTTGGTGAGCGCCACGAGCATGTCGGCGTCGCGCGCCCCGGCCGTCTCGAGCGTGCGCGGACTGGCCCCGTTGCCCTGCACGGTGCGGATGTCGATGCGATCCTGCAGATCGCGCAATAACCCTTCGTCGGTATCGACGACGGTGACGTCGTTGGCCTCTTCGCGGGCGAGGTGGTACGCCGCTGTCCGGCCGACCTGGCCGGCCCCGAGGATGATGATTTTCAAGCTGTTGGACCTGTGGGGCAGCTCGCCATTCTAGGGTAAATAGGGACGCTTCCCAATTTCGACTCGAAATTGGGAAGCGTCCCTATTTACCCTCAAGGTTGGCGTAACCCAGCATCAGCCACTTGGTGCCCTGCCGCTCGAAGTTGACCTGCACCCGGGCGTTGGCGCCCTGGCCTTCGAGGCTCAGGACCACCCCGTCGCCGAACTTGGCGTGGCGGACTCGCTGACCCAGCTTCAGTCCGCCCGGCAAGGCCTCTTCCTGGAAGCGACGCCCGCTCATCGACAGGTTGCTGCCAGACGGGCGTGCGGCCTGCGGGGACGTGTAGCGGGCCTGTGGCGAGTACACCGGACGTGACACCTGCACCTTCGGGCGCACTTCTTCCACCAGCTCGACCGGCACCTCCGCCAGGAACCGGGACGGCGCACCGAAATTGTCGACGCCGTGCATGCGGCGCTGCTCGGCATACGTCATATAAAGCTGTCGCATGGCGCGCGTGCAGCCGACGTAGCAGAGGCGGCGTTCTTCCTCGAGGCCGTGCACGTCCATGATGGAGCGCTGGTGCGGGAACAGGCCGTCTTCGAGGCCGCACAGGAACACGACCGGGAACTCGAGGCCCTTGGCCGTGTGCAGCGTCATCATCTGCACGCAATCTTCCCAGGCCTCGGCTTGGCCCTCGCCGGACTCGAGCACCGCGTGGGACAGGAACGCCATGAGGGGAGGCATGTCGGTG
>JANNGT010000017.1:0-6063 GCA_031404015.1 Gammaproteobacteria bacterium
GGTTGGAAACATCGCGGGCATGGCCTACCTGTAGGCAATTAGTCCTCCTAACGAGTGACCGCTCCTGGCCGATTTTACGCCTACACCAGTATCCACACCCACGCGAGTAAGCTTCATGACGACCTCTCCTCATTCCGTGACTGGTGACTTCTCAGCTCCGGTCTGGCACTCGATGCCGAAGGTGTGGGGAAGGGTCCATCCCATTGCTTTCCCTCGGCCCAGCGCCGAGCGAAATACGAGAATCGGCGAGACGTCCACGTCGCGCGTGAGCCGCAGTCGGCGGCGCTATGCCGGCCGATCCATAGACAGCCCAAACAACTCCCGATCGTCCTTGCGGGTCAGCGCTTGCTCGAGCCAGCCCCGCAGCGGACCCGCATCGAGCTCGCCCTGTTCCTCCTTAGCCAGCACGATCGCGCCGACCAGATCTGGCGTAGCGACGGCAATTGCGATACAGTGAATGCACGTATTCAAGGAGGGTACCGACATGGCGACATCCATCCGGCTCGACCCGGCGACCGAGCAGCGACTGGAGCAGCTGGCCGCACGGACGGGCCGCACCAAAGCGTATTACCTGCGCGAGCTGGTCGCCAACGGCCTGGATGACCTGGAGGACTACTACCTGGCTGCGGCGACGGTGGAGCGCGTGCGGAAAGGCGAGGAGAAGGTCTATTCCTCCGAGCAGGTGAGAAAGGACCTTGGTCTGGACGATTGACTACACCGCGACAGCCCGCAAGCAGCTGCGCAACCTGGATCGGCAGATCGCGCGGCGCATCGTCGATTTCATGGACGAGCGGGTTGCCCGAGAGGCGGACCCGCGCAGCACGGGTCAGGCACTGACCGGTCCGCTCCTTGGGGCCTACTGGCGCTACCGGGTCGGGGACTATCGCATCATCTGCGACATCGAGGACGGCGCGCTGTGCGTGCTGGTGATCGAGACCGGCAACCGCAAAGAAATCTATCGCTGAGCACGCGCCCGCTGCCCACGCACCGTAAGCGGACGTTGTAGGGGGGAAACGACCCCATCCAGCCAGTGGCCAGCGGCCGGTGTCAGGCAGCGCAGTCGTGGCCGGTCCTGTCCGTGATAAGTTGAGGCACGGCGGTCCGTTACATGGAGCTCGCGATGACACATGCACCAGTGAAGACACCCTGGCACATTTGGTTGGTTGGCGTGATCGCGGTGCTGTTCAACTCCATCGGAGTGTTCGACTTCGTTATGAGCATGGCGCAGGGCGCCAAGTACCAGGCCAGCGCAGGTATGACGCCGGATCAGATCGCCCACTATCAACAGATGCCAAGTTGGATGACGGTCGTCTGGGCGGTCGGCGTCTTCGGGGCTTTCCTGGCTTCTATCCTCTTGCTTCTGCGCAGGAAACAGGCGTTGCTTGTCTTCATCCTGTCGCTGGCGGCATTTGTCGTTAGCCTCCTTTACACCTACGTCCTCACAAACGGGGGCGCCGTGATGGGTCAGCAGATGGCGATCACGAGTGCCGTCATCGCGGGGCTGCTGGTCTTCTTCAGTTGGTACTCTCGGTTCATGACCCTGGGGGGCGTGCTCCGTTAACGCGAGTTCGGAGCGGCGACCCCGTCAAACGGCAGCTATTCCGAAGCCATCGAATCGCCTCAGTGGCGCGCCTGGCCGAACTGCGACATCGACCAATGTCCGCAACCCTAAGATTGAGCTGGCACCAACACGAATCAGTGACAGCGCCAAAGAAAACGGCCGCCCCGTGGCGACCGTCTTCTGTGTCCCGGCTAACCCCTAACCCCCAGCCACTAACCCCTTGTCGGCTAGGAACTGCGGACGGCAGCTACTCAGTACCGGTACTGATCCGTCTTGAACGGGCCGTTCGGCGACACGCCGATGTACGCAGCCTGCTCAGGCGTCAGCGTCGTCAGGTGCACGCCGATGCGCTCGAGGTGCAGCTGTGCGACCTTCTCGTCGAGGTGCTTCGGGAGCACGTAGACGTCCTTGCCGTACTTCGCGCCGTGCTTGTACAGCTCGATCTGCGCCAGCACCTGGTTGGTGAACGAGTTCGACATCACGAACGACGGGTGACCCGTGCCGCAGCCAAGGTTCACGAGGCGGCCTTCCGCCAGCAGGATCAGCCGCTTGCCGTCCGGGAAGATCACGTGATCGACCTGCGGCTTGATGTTGTCCCACTGGTACTGCTTGAGCGCAGCGATCTCGATCTCGCTGTCGAAGTGGCCGATGTTGCAGACGATGGACTGGTCCCTCATCCGCTTCATGTGCTCGTGATTGATCACGTTCACATTGCCCGTCGCCGTGACGAATATGTCGGCCTTGTCGCAGGCTTCATCCATCGTCACGACGCGATAGCCTTCCATCGCCGCCTGCAGCGCGCAGATCGGGTCGATCTCGGTGATCCAGACCTGCGCCGACAGGGCGCGCAGCGATTCCGCCGATCCCTTGCCGACGTCGCCGTAACCTGCGACGACCGCAACCTTGCCGGCGATCATGACGTCCGTCGCGCGCTTGATCGCGTCGACCAGCGACTCACGGCAGCCGTACAGGTTGTCAAACTTTGACTTGGTGACGGAATCGTTGACGTTGATGGCCGGGAACGGCAGTTCGCCATTCTTGGCGAAGCCGTACAGCCGCTTCACGCCCGTGGTGGTTTCTTCAGTCACGCCCTGGATCTGCGCAAGACGCTTCGAGTACCAGCCCGGGCTCGACTCGAGCCGCTTGCGGATCGAGTTGTAGAGCGACACTTCTTCTTCGTTCGTCGGCTTCGAGATCAACGACGCATCCTTCTCGGCCTTCGAGCCGAGCAGCAACAGCAGCGTTGCGTCGCCGCCGTCGTCCAGGATCATGTTCGCCTGGCCGTGCGGCCATTCGAAGATTCGGTGCGTGTATTCCCAGTAGTCGTCGAGCGACTCGCCCTTGTAGGCGAACACCGGCGTGCCCGTCGCGGCGACATACGCGGCGGCGTGATCCTGGGTGGAGTAGATGTTGCACGAGGCCCAGCGCACGTCGGCGCCCAGTGCCTTCAGCGTGTCGATCAGCATCGCGGTCTGGATGGTCATGTGCAGCGAGCCGGCTATGCGCGCGCCCTTGAGCGGCTGCTCCTTGGCGAACTCCTTGCGGATGGCCATCAGGCCGGGCATCTCGGATTCAGCAATCTTCATTTCCTTGCGGCCCCAGTCGGCGAGCGCAAGGTCGGCCACGACGAAATCCTGGCCAGGCTTGGAAGTGATAACAGCAGCGTTCATCGGACGATCCTCTCGGTGGACCGTAACGAATCGGGCAGGCGGCGAAAATGGATTCGCAGGATGGCTCGCCTGAACGACACATCACGTGGTTCAGCGAGCGCGGTTGGGTAAACCCAATACCTGAGCCTGGCGGACAGTGTCCGTCGCAGCGCTCCTCAGGCGGGGTGGAGATAATACCGCACGGGACCCTTAGAAAAAAGGGCCGGAAGGCCAGGAAGCGCAGGAAGATCAGGAAGGAAGATTCACTTCGGATCGACTTCCTCGAACGAATACACGCCGAAGCGGGCCTGCCAGCCGTCCTGCATGTAGGTGCCCAGTGCGGCCTGCTCACCGGGTATTGCCAGGGCGGACGAGAACAGGCCCGTACCCACGGCACGCCATACGCCGTGGGATTCCTGATGGTGGTGTCCGAAATATGTGAAAACCTGGAACCGATTCGCGCTCGCGCCACTCAATGCAACGCTCATGAAGGCAGGTTGCGGTGCCTCGCGCGGTAGGCGCTGCCCGCTACCGGTCACGTCCGCCGTGACGCGCTCCGCCGGCAAGTTCAGTTGCATCGACCAGCGATTGGGTCCGCTGCGATCCATCTTGATGTCGACGAATTCCGCCGTCGGGTCCGATGCAAGAACTCGCGCCCGGTCCATGCCGTCGCGCGCATACCAGCTGGCGAGTTGCACCCACTGGACCTTGCCCAGCATCCGGGGGTCGCGCGGTCCTTCCGCGCGAGCCCAGAGAAAGGCCTGTGGCGTCGGCCCGGGCCCGTGCACGCGAACGCCGTCGACGATGGCGCTTCCTACCGATAGAAAACACAGGCTGCCGACGGCATACGCGGCAAGCTGGGGGCCGCCCGCCGCGGATTTCTCGTCGCGGAGCAGCCTGCCGATGCTGGAGTCCTCCAGCGCGATCTCGCGTGCGGTGAGCAGTCGATACCCGGCAGGCAATGCCTGCGGAATATGCGCCGGGTTCAACAGCAGGTCGCGGCAGATCTCCGCACCGATCCCTGTCGTCTCGGCGGTTGAGATTGCGCCGTCGGGCAGACCCCCGTAGGTGACCGGCGTCTGCGCGTCCGCTGGCTGTGCCGCTGCAACAGCCGCTGCGGCAACGACCAGCAGTCCCTTGCACCTGATCCACGCCACGGACGTTCGCATCGGGTCCTCCGGCACGCGTCTGCTCTCGCAATGAAGAAAGGCGCCACCGGCGCCATGCTTGAATCGTCTCAGGGAAAGAGACCGGTCGCACCTTCCTGCCCTTCCTGCGCTTCCCTTACAGCCCCGCGTCCTTCCGCAGCGCCTCCGCCTTGTCCGTCTTCTCCCAGGTGAAGGCGGTGAAGGTCTCGCTCTTCTCGACGCGCTTGCCGCTGATGTTTTCCTTCCACGTGTACGTCATGTGCTGCGGCTCGCGGCCGAAGTGCCCATACGAAGCCGTCGCGCGGTACATCGGGTGCACCAGATCGAGCATCTTGATGATGCCGTACGGGCGCAGGTCAAAATGCGCGCGGACCAGTTGCTCCAGCTTGTCCTGGCCCACCTTGCCGGTGCCGAACGTTTCGACCGTGATCGAGGTGGGCTCCGCCACGCCGATCGCATACGACACCTGGATCTCGCAGCGGTCGGCGAGGCCGGCCGCCACCAGGTTCTTGGCGACATAACGTGCCGCGTAGGCCGCCGAGCGGTCGACCTTCGACGGGTCCTTGCCGGAGAACGCGCCGCCACCGTGGCGGGCCATGCCGCCGTAGCTGTCGACGATGATCTTGCGCCCCGTCAGGCCGCAGTCGCCGACCGGTCCGCCGATCACGAAATTGCCGGTCGGGTTGATGTGGAACTTGGTGTCCTGGCTCAGCCATTCCTTCGGCAGCACGTGCTTGATCACAAGCTCCATCACGGCTTCGCGCAGGTCTTCGAGCTTCACGTCCGGATCGTGCTGCGTGGAGAGCACCACGGCGTCGAGTCCGGTGACCTTGCCGTTTTCGTAACGGCACGTAACCTGCGACTTGGCGTCGGGCCGCAGCCAAGGCAGCAGGTTGTTCTTGCGGACCTCGGCCTGCCGTTCGACCAGCTTGTGCGCGTAACAGATCGGCGCCGGCATCAAGCTGGGCGTTTCGTTGCTGGCATAGCCGAACATCAGGCCCTGGTCGCCGGCACCCTGTTCTTCGGGGTTGCTGCGATCGACGCCCATCGCAATGTCGGGCGACTGCTTGCCGATGATGTTCAGCACGCCGCAGGTGCGGCCGTCGAAGCCGACGTGGGACGAGGTGTAGCCGATGTCGGTGATGACGCCGCGGACGAGGTCCTCGAGGTCCACCCAGGCTTCGGTCGTGACTTCACCCGCCACGATCGCGACGCCGGTCTTGACCAGCGTTTCGCAGGCGACGCGCGAACGCTTGTCCTGCGAAATCATCGCGTCGAGGACGGCGTCGGAAATCTGGTCTGCAACTTTGTCCGGATGGCCTTCGGAGACGGACTCGGACGTGAACACGTAACCTGTCGACATTGTGGGAGGTTCCCTGGGCAAACAGCCGCGGATTATAGAGCGGCGGCCATTGTCCCAAATGCCATTTCGAACCGGTGTGATGCCCATCCCTGGTCCGCCTCGCCCCTGAACAGGCTTTTTGGCAGATTTCATGTGACCCGACCGCTGCCCAGACGCTAAAATGGTGGGATTTCCACGAGGGTCCACGATGCCCACACGCCGGCAGCTCGCCAACGCCATTCGCGCGCTGAGCATGGATGCGGTCCAGAAGGCCAACTCCGGTCACCCTGGCATGCCCATGGGCATGGCAGACATAGCGCAGGTGCTGTGGACAGACCACCTCAAGCACAACCCGGCTCATCC
>JANNGT010000018.1:0-8271 GCA_031404015.1 Gammaproteobacteria bacterium
GTCTGGAATTCGCGCAGCCACTCGCCACTGGCGACCTTCATCTCGATGAGTTGAGCGCCCCGCGTGGCCTCCGTCACGACTTGTTGCGTGATGACCGTTGCCAGCGTGATGACCAGCAACGCGACAACCAGAACCGACAGCAGCGCCGCGAGGCCGCGGCGTTTCGTTCTCAACTCAATTATGCGCTGCAAAGGCACGAACACCACGGCCAGCGCTATGGCCGCAGTTATGGAAGGAAGAAAGGGCATCATCAGGCGATAGCAGATATAGATGCCAAGGCCGGTTGCCACAATGCGCGTAAAGCTACGCAATTCATGGCGTAATCGCCACTCGCGTCGCGGTGGTGGCTTCACTTTAATCAGCGGAAAATCTGACTGCTTCACGGTTTCTTTAACTCCCCACCGCAGCCTTTACCTGCTATTTGTGTGCTGCTCCGATGCAGAGTCATCCTACGGTGTACCACGCCTGACATCGGTGCGGAAGCGCACAGACCCAAGCTTACAAGGGAGCTAGTGTGTAGCCTGCGATTAGTAGTGAGCATGTGAACACGGAGAACTCTCTAAACCATAACCTTGCCGCTCATACGGCGCCGTTCCCCCGCAGCCGCGCGTGTCCGCGCTGTGGAGGCGAAACATATCGTATCAAGCGTCGACCTTTGGACCTGCTCATTAGCTACGTTTCAATGGCGCATCGTTACAAATGTGAATCGTTCAGATGCAACTGGCAGAGAAATATATGGGACTTTTGACAACCGAGGATGGCAAGGCGGGTTATCTCGCCGACTTCGTTCTGTACGCCGTTGCTACAATAGTGCTGGCTGTCCTGCTGGTGGTCGTGGCTCCAGACGAACAACGGACGGAAATCGTAGCACTGGCGCTATTGGGCCTGGTTGCCTGGACGCTCGTTGAATATCTGCTACATCGCTTCGTCCTGCACGGACTAAAGCCCTTTCGAACCTGGCACGCTGAGCATCACCGTCGTCCACGGGCGCTGATCGGTACGCCGACGATCCTTAGTGCCACGTTGATCGCTGTGCTGGTATTTCTTCCCGCGCTCTTGTTGAGCGACGTCTGGCGGGCATCCGCGCTGACGTTCGGCCTGCTGTCCGGATACCTGATTTACGCGATTTTCCATCACGCGACGCACCATTGGCGCGCCGGAAATACGTTTACACGGCGACTAAGTCGCAGCCATACATTGCATCACCATCAAGTCGGACCACCAGCATGGTTCGGCGTGACTAGTCCACTCTGGGATATCGTGTTCGGAACATGCGCCAGGCCCGCAAACGGACGTAGTCGACGATCGGCTGTGTGTACCAAAGCCGTTCGTGATACGGACGACGTAGAAGCCTGGGAGACTGAAGGCGGTGCGTCGACGGGCACTGTACATTGATGTGGTTCACTGCGCGCCGCCGTAACGATTCAGTCGGCCTCTCCGCCTTCGAATCCGCAGAGGTGATTCGCGCAGAAATCTTCAGCGTCGAGAGACTAGAGCAACACGCCAGGAGCCTGGCCGCTGCGCAGACTGTCACCGACCGACCTGTCCCTGTTCGGCCACTGACCGCGCGTCTACGAGACAACCACCGTGCGCTACGCGACGCCCATCACGCGATCGCGAAAGCCATTGCACAGCAGAACGCCATTACTCCTTCCGCGGAATGGCTGGTCGACAACTTTCACGTTGTCGAGGCCCAAATCCGTCAGATCCATGATGATATGCCACCCGGGTACTACCGGCAGCTGCCGAAACTGGCCGACGGGCCGCTGGCCGGCTATCCACGTGTGCTCGGGGTGGCATGGGCATTCGTCGCTCATACCGACAGCCGCTTCGATACGCACTTGTTGACCAGTTTCGTCAGCGCCTATCAGCGTGAGCAACCGCTCACCATTGGCGAACTTTGGGCGATTGCCATTTCGCTGCGGGTCGTACTGGTGGAAAATCTGCGGCGCGCGGCCGATTCGATCGCGAGCGCGCGCGCCGTTCGTCAACAGGCCGACCTGCTGGCTGACCGGTTGCTGGGTGTTGGGGGACACCCGTCCGAGCCGCTGGCCACGCTACTGCGGGAGTGGGACGGCGTGGAGTTGTCAACGACGTTTGCCGTCCAGCTGCTGCAGAGGTTACGCGACCATGATCCGGAGGCCACACCCGCTCTGATGTGGTTGGAGGCGCGCCTTGCAGCGGCGGGCACGACAGCAGATGCCGTCGTCCGCGATGAGCATCAGCGCCAGGGCGCGTCGACAGTAACGGTCCGTAACGTGATCATGAGCATGCGCTCGATCTCCGCTGCCGACTGGGCAGACCTGTTCGAAGGCATGAGTCTCGTGGACTTGGTGCTGCTTGCGGACCCGGGCTTCGCGAAGTCGACCTTTCCAACCCGTGATCGCTACCGCCAGGCGATCGAGCAACTCTCCAGGGGATCGCGACATACGGAACTCGACATAGCGCAGCGCGTCATGCTGGTCTGCAATGGGGGCAGGACACCTCGCGAACGCGATTGCGGCTATCCGCTGATCGCGGCTGGCCGCAAGTCATTCGAAACGGCCATCGGATATCGGCCCGCAATACGCGCATGGCCGGCCCGCGTCAGCGCCGCTGCGGGAATTCGCGGATACATTGCGGGTATCACACTGCTCGCAGTCATTATTATCGTGTGGCCGCTGAATGAGCTGTTCGGGACGCCTGCTGCAATCTGGCAACTTGTCGTGCTGGCGACTGCGGGTTTTGTGCTGGCCATCGACGCGGCGATGGCTCTCGTGAACAACAGCATCACCAGCCGTTTTGGCGCGAAACCACTGCCGGAGCTGGAACTGGAAAGCGGCATTGGTGCGTCGATGCGTACACTCGTGGTCGTGCCCATCATGCTGACCACACTGGAAGCGCTCGCCGCACAGCTCGAACGACTGGAAATTCATCATCTGGCGAGCCTCGATGGCGACATCAGTTTCGCGCTGTTGTCGGACTGGACCGATGCGGTGTCCGAGCGAGTCGATGGCGACAACATGCTGCTCGACAGCGCCGTCGCAGGGGTCGACCGCTTGAATCGTCAGTATGAAGCAACACCCACAGGTAACCGCTTTATGCTGTTGCATCGACGCCGGTCGTGGAATTCCACGCAAGGCGTCTGGATGGGGTGGGAGCGCAAGCGTGGCAAGCTACACGAATTGAATCGTCTCCTGCGCGGCGCAATCGATACCAGTTTCATACCGTTGGACGGCAAGCCACCAACGGTTACGGGTGGCGTGCGCTATGTCGTCACGCTCGACGCCGATACGCGCCTGCCCCGCGACGCGGTGCGTCGCCTGGTCGGAAAAATGGCGCATCCCCTCAACACACCGCAGTTCGACCAACACAGTGGACGTGTCCGGGAGGGGTACGCGGTGCTACAGCCAAGGATCGCGTCGTCGCTGCCGCTCGGCTTCGAAGGTTCGCACTATCAGCGCCTGGTGTCTGGCGCGGGTGGTATCGACCCGTATGCTTCCGCCGTGTCTGACGTTTACCAGGATCTGTGCGGCGAGGGGTCGTACGTCGGCAAGGGGATCTACGACGTCGACGCCTTCGAGGCAGCGCTTGCCGGCCGCGTTACCGACAACACACTATTGAGCCACGACTTGTTTGAAGGAATCTTCGCCCGCGCAGGACTCGCTTCGGACATCGAATTCGTGGACGAGTACCCCACGCGTTACGCCGCTGCTGCCGCTCGCTCGCATCGATGGGCACGCGGCGATTGGCAATTGTTACCGTGGGTCTTCGGCTGTGGTTCAGTTGGTATCGCCCGGTGCCGCAAGTCGATTCCACTACTGGGCCGGTGGAAGATGTTCGACAACCTGCGCCGGACGCTCGTTGCTCCCGCGAGCGTGCTGACGCTCGCAGTCGCATGGACCTTGCCGTTGCCATCTGCCTTGATCTGGACAGCGTTCGTAGTCGTAATGCTCGCAATTCCCAACCTGCCGTCGTTGCTGGCCGGAATCATACCTTGCCGCAGCGGTATCGCCTGGCAGAGTCACTACCTCGCAGTCGTGGCGGACGCGCAACTCGCCCTGACCCGTACTTTGTTGCTCCTGTCCTTGCTGGCACATCAGGCATGGTCGATGGGCGACGCCATCGGGCGGACGCTGTTCCGGTTGTTCGTGAGTCGGCGCCACCTGCTCGACTGGGTCACCGCACAGGAGCAGAGTGACCGTCGTCCCAGCACTCTGGGCTACTTTCACCAGATGGCAGGCGGCGTGATCATCGGCGGCGCAGTGCTCGTGCTTGCCGCCACGGGCCAGGTCAGGATGCTGCTCGCAGTGCCGTTTGCCCTGCTCTGGATGCTATCACCGGTCGCGGCATACTGGTTGAGCCAGCCGTCGCGGGTTGTGGATTCCCGGCCCGTATCCGATGTCGATGCCGACGCGCTGCGCCTCGTCGCACGCCGTGCGTGGCGCTACTTCGAGACATTCGTGACTGCGGCGGACAACATGCTGCCGCCGGACAATTTCCAGGAAGACCCGCGGCCGGTACTGGCCCACCGCACGTCGCCAACCAACCTTGGGTTGTACCTGCTGGCAACCGTCACGGCGCGCGATTTTGGCTGGGCCGGTACGCTCGATACGGTCGAGCGACTGGAGTCGACGCTAGCCGCGATGACCCGCCTCGAGCTATGTCATGGGCATTTTTACAACTGGTATGACACACAAGACCTTAGGCCGCTGGAGCCTAAGTACGTCTCGTCCGTCGACAGCGGTAACCTGGCAGCGCATCTAATCACCCTGGCCAACGCCTGCGACCACCTGGTGACCGAAGAGATGACCGTCGCACGACTCTTCGCAGGGATCGGAGACGGCATCGCATTGGTGCGAGAGACCTTGATCGGGCCTGTTGACAAAAGGCTCGTGGCGGCGCTCGACGCCCTGGATAATCAGCTGACACAATGCCCGGCAATATCCGCGCCGCTCGCTGCAAGCCTGAACGCGCTCGCCAGCCGGGTGGCCGCAGTCATCGAGTGCGCAGCACGATCGATGGACGCGGGTAGTGATGAGGCCAGCACAGAGGCCATAGCCTGGGCCAGAGCTACACTTTGCACCATCGAGAGCCACCTGCGCGACATCACGCCTGTGTCATCTGCCAGCCCCGATACTCTGACAAAACGTCTCGATGCAGTGGCCGCGACGTCACGCAGTATGGCCGCTGCGATGCGCTTCAACTTTCTCTTCGATCCGGAGCGCAAGCTGCTGTCGATCGGCTACCGTGTCCTGGAAGGCAGTCTCGACCCCAGTTGCTACGACTTGCTTGCGTCTGAAGCGCGACTGGCGAGCTTCATGGCGATCGCGAACGGCGATGTGCCAGCGCGTCACTGGTTTCGCCTTGGACGCGCCGTGGTCCGCGTCCGGCACGGTGCAGCCCTCGTGTCATGGTCGGGATCGATGTTCGAGTACCTGATGCCGTCGCTCGTGATGCGCGCGCCGGCCGGCAGCCTGCTCGAGCAGACCAGTCGGCTAATCGTCCGGAGTCAACAGGACTATGGCCGTACGCTGGGGGTGCCCTGGGGTATTTCGGAATCGGCCTACAATGCGCGCGACCTGGAACGGACTTATCAGTACTCCAGCTTCGGCGTGCCGGGCCTCGGCCTGAAACGCGGTCTCAGCGAGAACGTCGTCGTCGCGCCCTACGCAACCGCACTGGCCGCAATGGTCGAACCGCACGCCGCAGTGCTCAATTTTGCCAGATTGAATGGCAGTAAGGCGCAGGGTCATTACGGCTTCTACGAGGCCCTGGATTACACCGCACGGCGCCTGCCAGCGGGAGAGTCGGTCGCCATCGTGCGTGCCTACATGGCGCACCATCAGGGCATGACCATCGTGGCCCTGGCCAACACCCTGCTGGACGGCTTGATGCGCAAGCGTTTCCACGCCGAGCCCCGCATCCAGGCAACGGAACTGCTGTTGCAGGAAAGGACGCCGCGCGAAGTTGCAGCGCCGCTGGCCCACGTTGCCGAAAGTAGTAGCTCGGAGTGGTCTGATGAGGTCATGCCAGTAATGCCCCGGACGATCGACACTCCGCACCACGCCACACCACGCACGCGAGTACTATCGAATGGCCGCTATGCTGTGATGCTCACGGCCGCCGGTTCCGGCTACAGCCACTGGGGCGACACGGCGATCACGCGCTGGGCTGGAGATGTCACCTGCGATGACTCGGGATCGTATATCTACCTGCGTGACGTCGATAGCGGACAGGTCTGGTCTGCGGGTTATCAGCCGAGTGGCATCGAACCCGATGCGTATGAAGTTAATTTCTGCGAGCACCGAGCGGAGTTCGTGCGCCACGACGGCGATCTGACGACAACGCTGGACGTCGTCGTGTCGGCCGAGTGCGACGCAGAGGTGCGCCGCGTGAGCCTCTTCAATGTGGGTAATCGCGACCTGATGATCGAACTTTCATCGTATGCAGAAGTCGTGCTGGCGCCGCGCGCTGCAGACGAAGCACATCCGGCGTTCTCCAAGCTTTTCGTACAGACCGAGTACCTGGCGTCGATCGGCGCAATTCTGGCCACGCGGCGACAGCGCTCTCCACACGAAGCGCAGGTGTGGGCCGCGCATCTCGCGGTGGTTGAGGGCGAATGTGTCGGGTCTGGACGCTTCGAAACCGATCGTGCCCGCTTCGTCGGTCGCGGGCGACAACTACGCTCACCACTCGCGACTGCGGGCGGTCCGGTACCGGCAGGCACGGCCGGGACCGTGCTGGATCCAATCTTCAGCCTGACGCGCTGCGTACGCCTGGCGCCAGGCTCCACCGCGCGAGTAGCGTTCTGGACACTGGTCGCACCGTCACGCGACGAAGTCCTGGATCTGGTCGACCAGCACCGCGATGCCCCGGCCTTCGACCGCGCCACCACGCTCGCCTGGACACAGGGGCAGGTGGAGCTTCACCATCTTGGCATCGCGCCAGAGGAGGCCATGTTGTTCCAGCGGCTTGCCGGACATTTGCTCTACAACGACGCGGCGTTGCGGCCGTCGTCCGCTGTGCTCATGCGTCGCAACGGCGGGCGCACTGCGCTCTGGGCACACGGAATTTCCGGCGATCTCCCGATTGTGCTCGTGCGGATCGACGATACCGACGATCTCGGCATCGTGCGGCAATTGCTGCGCGCCATCGAATACTGGCGGTTAAAGCAGCTGAATGTCGATCTGGTGATCCTCAACGAGCGCTCGTCATCGTACGTGCAGGATCTGCAGACAGCACTGGAAACGCTAGCGCGCGCTGGCTTATCGCGTCCGCGAATTCACGGTGATACCGTGCACGGTGGCGTTTTTATCCTGCGCTCCGACATTATTTCCGGTGAAACGCGCCTGGCGCTGCTGGCAGCCGCGCGCGCCGTGCTGCTCAGTCGCCACGGTAGTCTCGCGGAGCAAATCGACCGGCTGGAGCAAGATCCTCCGCCGGTGCCATCGTCGACTCCCGTGGCGCGATTGCGCTCAGATTCGCGCGCCACCTGGTCGGACGTATCGACACTTGAGTTTTTCAATGGCGTGGGCGGATTCTCGGCCGACGGCGACGAATACGTCACGATACTTCGCGACGGCCAGTGCACACCCGCGCCGTGGATCAATGTCATTGCCAATCCCGGGTTTGGCTTTCAGGTATCAACCGATGGCAGTAGCAGTACCTGGTCCGGGAACAGCCGCGAGAACAGGCTCACGCCATGGTCAAACGATCCGGTAGGAGATCGTTCGGGCGAGGTTCTGTACGTTCGCGATGACGCTACTGGCATGCTTTTTAGCCCGACGGCACGGCCGGTCCGTCATGGGACTGGAGAGTATGTGGTACGCCACGGACGCGGATACAGTCATTTCGAGCATACGCGTGATGGCATAGCGCTCGACCTGGTGCAGTTCGTTCCCGCTGATGAATCGATCAAAGTGTCGCGCCTACGCATCCACAATGTGTCGGGACGTACTCGACACCTGACCCTGACAGCCTATGTGGAATGGGTGCTCGGTACTTCGCGTAGCTCCACCGCGCCGTTTGTGGCAACCGAGATCGATCCTGTCACTGGCGGCATGCTCGCGCGCAATTTGTGGGACAGTGTCGACAGCGGTGTTGCATTCACTGACCTAGGCGGTAGACAGACGTCGTGGACCGGCAACCGAATGGAATTCATCGGACGCAACGGTACGCTCGAAAGACCTGCGGCGCTCACCAGGGGAGCGGTGCTTTCAGGGCGCACCGGCGCGGGTCTCGACCCCTGCGGCGCATTGCAAACGTCCCTTGTGCTGACCGCGAATTCCG
>JANNGT010000019.1:0-23909 GCA_031404015.1 Gammaproteobacteria bacterium
ACGGAGCCAGGGTTGACCTTGTCGAGGTTGGCGTACTTCGGCGCGGTGCCGTGGGTGGCTTCGAACACGGCATGGCCCGTCAGGTAGTTGACGTTGCCGCCCGGCGCGATGCCGATACCGCCGACCTGTGCGGCAAGCGCGTCGGAGAGATAGTCGCCGTTCAGGTTCATCGTGGCGATCACGTCGAACTCTTCGGGGCGTGTCAGCACCTGCTGCAGCGTGATGTCGGCGATTGCGTCCTTGATGATGACCTTGCCGGCGGCCTTCGCAGCGTCCTGCTCTGCGTTCGCGGCCTTCTCGCCCTTGGCGGCCTTGGTGCGTTCCCACTGGTCCCAGGTGTAGGTCTGGTCGGCGAACTCGCGCTCGGCGAGGGCATAGCACCAGTTACGGAAGGCGCCTTCCGTGAACTTCATGATGTTGCCCTTGTGCACGATCGTCACGCTCTTGCGCTTGTTGCTGACCGCGTACTCGATGGCGGAGCGGAACAGGCGCTCGGTGCCTTCCTGCGAGACGGCCTTGATACCGATGCCTGACGTGTTCGGGAAGCGGATCTTGCCGTACAGCTTCGGGAAGGCTTCCTTGAACAGCGCCTTGAACTTCTCGTTCTCCGGGCTGCCCGCCTCGAACTCGATGCCGGCGTAGATGTCCTCGGTGTTTTCACGAAAGATCACCATGTCGACCTTGCCCGGGTTCTTGACCGGGGACGGCACGCCTTCGAACCAGCGCACCGGCCGCAGGCAGACGTAGAGGTCGAGCATCTGCCGCAACGCGACGTTGAGCGAGCGAATGCCACCGCCGATCGGCGTCGTCAGCGGGCCCTTGATCGACACGAGGTATTCGCGGCAGGCATCGACGGTTTCGTCCGGCAGCCAGGTGTTGAGGAGATCGTTGGCCTTCTGGCCCGCGTACACCTCCATCCAATGGATCTTGCGCTTGCCGCCATAGGCTTTGGCCACCGCGGCGTCGAGCACGCGCACGGACGCGCGCCAGATGTCGGGGCCAGTGCCGTCGCCTTCGATGAACGGAATGATGGGTTGATCGGGAACGACGAGCCTGCCATTCGAAATCGTGATCTTCTGGCCCTGCGGGGGCACGACGAGTTTGACCGCGGTGGACATCACCTGGCTCCGATGAATCTGGTTTTGGGGGAAAACGGGGCTGAAATGCTAGCACAGCGGCACCCCGGCCGGGACCGGTCCGCCGGCTTAGCGCAGGGGTGCGAAAACCGCACGCACCAAGGCAGGAGATCCCGTTGCGGTCCATGCGAACAGCAGGCCGCCATCGATCTTTGCCATCTGCGGGAAGCCTGACGAGCGCGCGACGTCGGCGTCGGCGATGTCCACCGCCGGGCCTGCTGGACCGGTTTGCGTGAAAGGCTGGGCGCGGATCGCGGCGCCCCTTGCGCCTTCTGCGAGCCAGCTCACGACCGCTCGGTCATCGTCGAGCAGGACGACGTCCACGCGACCCACGACCTTGCCTTCCGCGACCTCAATCGGTGCAGCAAACGTGCGGCCACTGTCTCTTGAGAATGCGATCCGCACACGCGATTGATCCGGCGCAGTGAACCAGGCCACAACGACGTTCTGGCCGCGTGCATCGATTGCGGGTCCATTCACGGGGCACGCGTTGATGCGCCAGCCGTCTGCATGCACGACGACCGGGGTCGACCATTGACCTGCGACGAGACGCGCGGCAAGAATGTCACGCGTCTCGTCGGCGCTGCGATCGCGGTAGACGACGACGAGACCCTCAGCGGTCGTCGCGACGTCCGTCTGGCAACAATCGCAGACGCGGTCGTCGATCTCGGTGCCCTCGTCGACGGCGCCCTTTGCTTGCAGCGCCGCGCCGCGCAGTGTCATCGCGCCCCCGCTCGAGCCGTGCTGGTCCGCGCCGTGCGCGTGACCTTCGCCTGCGGTTTCGCGGCCGTCGAGCCAGATCGCATACGGACCTGCTGCCGTCTGCGTCAGGGAAACAAACCCATGCTCGGTTGCCGTGCCGTCCGTGTGCGGCGAGCGCGACTCGCTCCACGTGCGGCCGGAGTCGGCGCTGAGTCGCACCATCACGTCGTATGAATAGACGCCGCCCGGCTTCTGCTGCAGCCAATGGGCAGCCCAGGGACCCTCGTCTGCTGGCATTACCGACGGAAAGTCTGCCCAGTTGACGAACCAGTCCTTGCCGGAAGCCACCTCGACCGGCTCGCCCCAGCGACCCTGGCCCAGCCATTGCGCATAACGCAGCGCAAATGTGCCCTCCGCGCCCACGGGCTCGAGCCAACTCAGCACCAGCGTCTTGCCGCTTTTGGATGTGGCGAAGTGCGGAAAGCGCGCGTCGCGTGCGGCCGGCACGGTCACAGGAGTCGGGGTGCCGAGCCAGCCGGTGTGTTCATCCCGGTGGGTTGTCGCTGCCTCGGGAGGGGCGACGGGGGAGGGCCGGCTGCAGCCTGCGACGGCGGCGGCAAGGACGCATGCAGCGACCAGATGTAGGGGTTTCATTGCAGGATTCTGTCCGGATCTAGGGACTTGCCGCAACCGACACCAGGGATTTGCAGCATATTGCTTGCCTCGCTGGTCACAGCGAGGTACGTTCGACACAGTTTCGATCGAGTCTCACATGCATCCCGTCGGCCTCCACTGGTTCCGCACCAAGCAGCGCACCTTCACCCGGTTCGCGCTGGCAGTGTTTTGCCTCACGTGGCTGCAGCTCGCCGCGATGCCGTGCGTGATGGCGAGCGGAGCTTCGATGGCAGCTAGCAATGCCGTTGCTCCGGCTGCGATGCCCCAAGGTATGGTCATGGCGCCGGGCGAGCACTGTGTCTATTGCCCCCCGGAACAGCAGTCTGCTGGCGGTGCGTCCGTGGGGCAGGACCTCTGCGCATTTCCGCACGATCCGCAGGTGGATTCGCGCGCAGCCGTTGCCTCCGCCATGTTGGCACCGTTGCCTGCTGTGGTCTTCTTTCTGGCCGTTGAAGCCACCGTGCCCTACACGGAGCCCGTCGATGCGCCGGCCCTGCCGCCCTGGCCGGGAACGTCCTTCGCCGTCAGTTTCTGCCGGTTCCTGAAGTAGTTCGCACTCCCTGACCTCGTTTCCGCCGGCGGTTCCGCCGGCGAGCCGTGTCATTTCGGAGTGCGTCCATGTCTTCTCGCGTTAAATGTCTGACGAGCCTCTGCACGCTCGTGCTGCTGCTTGCTGGCAGCGCGGTGCCTCTGTATGCCCGCGCCGACGGCCTCGCACTGGCCGATGCCGAACGCATCGCGATCGAACGGGACGCGATGCTGCGCGAGATGCAGGCGCAGGGCGCCGCGATGCGCGAGCGCGCCGTCATGGACGGCGAGTTGATGGATCCGCAGTTGCGGCTGGGCGCGGTCAACGTGCCGGTCGATTCGTTCAACCTGCAGGACGAAGAGATGACGATGCTCGAAGTCGGCGTCGTGCAGGAGTTCCAGCCTGGCCAGTCGCGCCAGCTCTCGCGCAAGCAGATGCAGCAGCAAGCCACGGCGATGGAGGCGACCGCGCTCGATCGTGAGCTCATCGTGCGCCGCGCAGTGCGCAAGCTCTGGACGCAGCTTGCTTACGTGGAGGCCGCACGCGGACTGCTCGCCGACCAGAGCAGCTGGGTGGAGCAACT
This sequence comes from Gammaproteobacteria bacterium, assembly GCA_031404015.1. GTDB lineage: Bacteria > Pseudomonadota > Gammaproteobacteria > Steroidobacterales > Steroidobacteraceae > RPQJ01. Next base: position 3,626 of record JANNGT010000019.1, read on the forward strand.
GCGACAGTCGGCCAGGGCGCGCTACGCCTCGGGCGAAGGCAAGCAACTCGACGTGCTGCAGGCAGGGCTCGATGCGGCGATGTTGCGCGAACAGCAGCTCGACCTCGATCGCGACGAAGCCATGTTCCGCTCGCAGCTCTCATTCTGGCTCGGCGCAGACGACGCGGCGCGGGTGCAACCCACCGGACTTTCACCGCGGGCAGAACTCGAGCCGCTGGCCGTGCTGGAAGCCCGCCTTGCCGTGCATCCCGCCCAAGTCGACTACATGCGTCGCATTGACGCGGCCCACACCGCAGCCGAGGTCGCGCGCGAGTTGCGCAAGCCGGGCTGGATGCTCGATGTCAGTTACGGCTTCCGTCAGGACGCGCCGGACGGCATGGACCGCCCAGACATGCTCAGCGCGATGGTGACCGTCGGGCTGCCGCTGTTCCGGGCAGATCGCCAGGACCGCGCGGTCAGCGCCGCGAAACTCGAGGCGCAGGCGCTCGGCGACAAGCACGACGACCACGAACGCGAGATGCAGGCCATGCTCAGGGAAGCCTGGAGCACCGCGCAGCGCATTGCGGAACTGGAGCGCTTCTACGAAACCGACCTGTTGCCGTTGGCCGACCAGTCGGTGACGGCGGCGCTGCTCGGCTGGCGCTCCAACCGCGCGATGCTGGACGAGGTCGTCATGGCTCGCCGACTCGCACTCGAAGTGAAAACCAAGCATCTGCGCCTGGCCGCGGATCGTGCGCTGGCGCAGCACGACATCGACTATTTTGCAGGTGACGCACGATGAACGCTTTTGCCCCAGTCCGTCTGCTCAGCCTCGTTCTGTTCGCCTGCATGCTCGCCGCGTGCTCGAAGCAGCCGAGCGAACCTGCGCGCAACGCCGCGGACGACACGCTCGCCGAGCACGCGATCAAGCACACGAATCCAAAGTACCGGTGCCCGATGCATCCGGACGTGATCCGCGACCAGCCTGGCGAATGCCCGATCTGCGGCATGACGCTGGTGAAGGTCGAGCCGGCCCCCGACGCGACGGGGCCCGCTAGCGAGCCTTCTGCGTCGCGCAAGCTGCTGTACTACCGCAACCCCATGGATCCCAACCAGCACTCGCCCGTGCCAGCCAAGGACCAGATGGGCATGGACTACCTGCCGGTGTACGCCGATGAGGTCGGCGGCGAGGTGCGCATCTCGCCGGCCGTGATCAACAACCTGGGCGTGCGCACCGAGCCCGTGGTGCGCGGCAGCCTGCCCCGCCGCGTAGACGCCGTGGGCTACGTGCAGTTTGACGAGCGCAAGGTGCAGCAGGTGCGCACGCGTGCCGAAGGCTGGGTCGAAGGGCTCTCCGTGCGCGCGATGGGCGAGACGGTCAAGGCAGGGCAACTGCTGTTCACGCTGTACGCGCCGATGCTCGAAAGCGTGCAGCAGGAATACCTGGATGCCCTCAAGATCGGCAACAAGGACCTCATCGATGCATCACGTGACCGGCTGCGCGCGCTCGGGCTCGACTCAGGGACCGCGTCGCGGCTCGCCAAGTCGGGTCGCGTGTCGGGTCGTGTGCCGTTTTATGCGCCGATCGCCGGCGTCGTGACGGAGCTGGAGGCGCGCGAAGGCGCCATGCTCAGTCCCGACATGGCAGCGGTGACGATCACCGAACTCGGCAGCCTCTGGGTGGTTGCGGAGGTGCAGGAATCGCAGGCATCGTGGATCAAGCCGGGCACGCACGCCGAGGTGCGATTTCCGTCGCAACCGGGGGACACGGTGCACGGGCGTGTCGAGTATGTCTACCCCGAACTCAACATGGAAACGCGCACGCTGCGCGCGCGGATCGTGCTGGACGAGCCGCCCCCGGGCATGCGGCCGAACATGCTCGCGAAGGTGTCGCTGATCGCGGGTGACGGGGAGGCCGTGCTGCATGTGCCGCGCAGCGCACTGATCCGCAATGGCACGCGCGACCGCGTCGTCGTCGCACTCGGCGACGGACGCTTCGCCTCCCGCAACGTGATCGCGGGCGCAGAGGGCGGCGATCGCGTCACGATTCGCGAAGGCTTGCAGGAGGGCGACCGCGTCGTCGTCGCCGCCCAGTTCCTGCTGGACTCCGAAGCGAACCTCGGCGCGGGGCTGGATCGGCTCGACGATGCGGCGGCGTCCACGCCTGCGGCTGCAGCGCCGGCGCCGGCGCAACCTGACCCGCACGCCAACCACTGAGGCATCGTCATGATCAACGCGATCATTCGCGCCTCGCTCGAGAACCGTGTGCTGGTGCTGTTGCTCACCGTGCTGCTGGCCGCGGTGGGCGCGTACTCGGTGCTGCAGACGCCGGTGGATGCGTTGCCGGACCTCTCCGACGTGCAGGTCATCGTCCGCACGCCGTACCCGGGGCAGGCACCGCGTCTCGTCGAAGACCAGGTCACGTATCCGCTTACGACTGCACTGCTGTCGGTGCCAGGCGCGACCACGGTGCGCGGCTATTCGTTCTACGGCGACTCGTTCGTGAACGTGCTGTTCGAGGACGGCACGGACCCGTATTGGGCGCGCTCGCGCGTGCTCGAGTACCTGAGCCAGGCCACGGCGCGACTGCCCGAAGGCGTGCGGCCGTCGCTCGGGCCTGACGCGACCGGCGTCGGCTGGATCTATCAGTACGCACTGGTCGATCGCACCGGCGGTCACGACCTTGCGCAGCTGCGCAGCCTGCAGGACTGGTTCCTGAAGTTCGAGCTGCAGGCCCTGGATGGCGTCGCAGAGGTCGCAACGATCGGCGGCATGGTCAAGCAGTACCAGGTGGTCGTCGACCCGCTGCGGCTGAGCGGCTACGGCATCTCGCTGATGATGGTCGAGGAGGCCATCCGCGGTGGCAACCAGGAAGTCGGCGGCTCGGTCATCGAAATGGCAGAGGCCGAGTACATGGTGCGCGCGACCGGCTACGTCAAGAGCATCGAGGATCTGGAGCGCATCCCGGTGATGGCCACAAAAGGGGGCACACCCGTGCTGTTGCGCGACGTCGCGGAAGTGCGACTCGGTCCCGAGATGCGGCGCGGCATCGGCGAGCTCGATGGCGAGGGTGAGGCGGTCGGCGGTGTCGTCGTCATGCGCAACGGCGACAACGCGCGCGACACCATCCGCCGCGTCCAGGCCAAGCTGGACGAACTGCGCGCTGGATTACCGAAGGGTGTCGAGATCGTCGAGACGTACGATCGTTCGACGCTGATCCAGCGCTCGGTCGACCACCTTAGGGCTAAGCTGCTCGACGAATTCATCGTCGTGGCGCTCGTCTGCCTGGTGTTCCTGTTCCACCTGCGTTCGGGCCTGATCGTCGTGATCGTCACGCCGATTGCGGTTGCGTCCGCGTTCATCGTCATGAGAGCACAGGGCATCAACGCCAACATCATGTCGCTCGGCGGCATCGCGATCGCGATCGGCACGCTCGTCGACGCCGCCATCGTCATGATCGAGAACGTGCACAAGAAGCTCGAGCACCAGCCCGATGAGTCGCGGCGCATGGAGTTGATCTACGAAGGATGCCGCGAAGTCGGGCCCTCGCTGTTCTTTTCCCTGATGATCGTGGCGCTGTCGTTCCTGCCGGTTTTTACACTCGAGGCGCAGGAAGGGCGCCTGTTCGCGCCGCTGGCCTACACCAAGACCTACGCCATGGTGGCGGCATCGCTGTTGTCGGTCACGCTCGTACCCGTGCTGATCTGGTACCTGGTCCGTGGTCGCATCCGCCCTGAAAATTCCAACCCCGTTAACCGCGCTGCGGCGGCCGCGTACAAGCCTTTCCTGCAGTTGGCGCTGCGCCATCCGTGGCACGTCACGGCGTTTGCAATCGTGCTGGTCCTGGCGACGCTGTGGCCGGCATTACGGCTCGGCACCGAGTTCATGCCAGAGCTCGACGAGGGCGACTTGCTCTACATGCCGACGACGCTGCCGGGGCTCTCGACCGACGCGGCAAGGTCCTTGCTGCAGCAGACCGATCGCCTGATCAAGACCGTGCCAGAGGTCGAGCGCGTGTTTGGCAAAGCGGGTCGTGCCGAGAGCGCGACCGATCCAGCCCCCATCGAGATGTTCGAGACGACCATCATGCTCAAGCCGCGCGACCAATGGCGCGAAGGCATGACGCCGGAGAAGCTCAGGGCCGAGCTCGACGCCCTCGTCAAGCTCCCGGGCGTGTCGAACGCGTGGGGCTATCCGATCAAAACCCGCATCGACATGCTCGCCACAGGCATTCGCACCCCGGTCGGCATCAAGATCATGGGTCCGGACCTCGCCACGATCCAGCAACTGGGCCAGAAGATCGAGACGATCCTGAAGGCGGTGCCAGGGACGACCTCCGTGTATGCCGAGCGCACGGCCACGGGGCGTTACGTCGACATCGACATCGACCGTGTCGCTGCAGCGCGCTACGGTCTCAACATCAAGGACGTGCAGGACATCATCGGCAGCGCCGTGGGCGGCATGACCGTGAGCTATACCGTCGAAGGCCTCGAGCGCTATCCGATCAACCTGCGCTACCCCCAGGAATACCGCGACTCGCTCGAAAAACTGCGGCAGCTGCCGATCGTCGCGCCCACCGGCGCCAACGTGACGCTGCAGGACGTCGCGCGCGTGGACATCGCGGACGGGCCGGGCATGATCCGCAGCGAAAATGCGCGGCCCTCGGGCTGGGTGTTCGTCGATATCCAGGGCCGTGATCTCGGCGGTTACGTCGGTGACGCCAAGGCAAGGATCGCGGATGAACTGAAATTGCCCGCGGGCTACAGCCTGGGCTGGTCCGGGCAATACGAGTACCTCGAGCGCGCCGTCGAGCGGCTCAAGCTCGTGCTGCCGCTTACGCTCGCCATCATCGTGCTGCTGCTGTACCTGAACTTCCGCAATGCGCGCGACGTCGGGCTGATCCTGTTCACGCTGCCCTTCGCACTGGTCGGGGGCGTCTGGCTGCTGTACTTCCTCGATTACGATCTTTCGATCGCCGCGGCCGTCGGCTTCATCGCGCTGGCAGGCGTGGCGGCCGAGACCGGTGTGGTGATGGTGATGTACCTCGAGCACGCCTGGGCGGATCGCAAGGCGGCAGCGGCCGCGCAGTCCCGCGAGCCGACGCGCCGCGAACTGCGCGAGGCGATCACCGAGGGCGCGCTGTTGCGCCTGCGGCCAAAGCTCATGACGGTGATCACGATCATCGTCGGCCTGCTGCCCATCATGTGGGGCTCGGGCACCGGGGCGGGCGTGATGCGACGCATCGCGGCGCCGATGGTCGGTGGCATGGTGTCGGCCACGGTGCTGACGTTGGTGATCATCCCGTCGCTGTACCTGCTGATCAACGGCTGGAAACTGCGGGAGGAGCAGGGCTGACCACATGGCTTCACGAAGATTTCATGAAGAATTCATGAAGAATTCAGAATAATTCAGGGTTACTTCAGGACAGGCGACGCGCACTGCGCCAGTTTGCGTCCCTGGCGGTCAAATACCGCCGGGGATCTTCACGCAACCCGAGCAGGAGTGCCGCCATGCAGCGCAAGAAAAAGTCGAAGACAAAGTCGCCACTGATCCGCCTGGTCGGCCTGGAGGCCGCCGTCGTAGCTACCGGGCTTGTCGGATCCCCTGGGGTCGTTGCGGCGCCAGGCGACCTCGACCCATCTTTTGGGGATGTAGGGCGCCAGTCCGGCATCGCACTGCCATCCTACTATTCGAGTCTCTGGTCAGTGGATGTGCAGGCCGACGATTCGGTGCTGTTCGGAGGCGGCGGTGAATTCGAGTACTACACCACCTACGAGGACGATTTCCTCGGGCGCTTGCTGCCCAACGGTGCGCCTGACGCGAGTTTCGCCGCCGCGGCCCTGACGAACACGGTCGTTTACGACACGATGCTGCAGCCCGACGGGAAGGTCGTCGCGGTGGGCATGGCGAGGCAAACGGATGGCCGGACAAAGCTCGTTCTTTTCCGGCTTCGGCCCGATGGATCACTGGATCCCGAGTTCGGCCTCGGGGGGCAGGTCCTCATCAGCGATGGGACCGCCAGCCGGGAGTCGGGGTATTCAGTGCTCGTCGAGCCGGACGGCCGCATCGTTGTGGCTGGTCAACGGGGTTATAGCCTGCTGGTCGCAAGACTGCGGTCGAATGGCGCGTTGGACCCGAGCTTCGGCACCGCGGGCGTTTTCGTCGGCACTGAAGTTGCGTCACCAATCCGCATCGCAAGCGCCCCTGCAGGCGGCTATCGAATTGCCGCGCAGTTTCCCAGCGGCGGCATGGGATGGGCTTGTGGAGTGGCCGCTCTTTCTGCCGCCGGCGTCGCCGACGCTGCGTTTGGCAGCGGCGGGTATGCGGCCCCGCAGTCGCCTGGTGGAGGGTCGACTTACTGTACTTCCATGGCCGTGCAGGCCGATGGCCGCGTCCTGCTTGGGGGCAACGATGACTACGTGGATGGTTACGTCGCTCGTCTGCATGCAAATGGCGACACAGATACAGGTTTCAATGCCGGCATCGTGGCCGGCCGATTCAATCATGTATCCGCGCTGGCCGTTGGCACGACCGGCTCGATTTTCGTCGCTGGCACCGACCGGACCGGATTCTCTGGCGCGCTGGTCGTCAGGTTGCTCGCCGATGGCGCACTGGACCCCCTGTTCGGGCGTGCCGGTGCATCCAGCGTCAACCTGACGAGCAGGCGTGCGACTTTCCCCGTTATCAACGACATGCAGGTCGCAGGTGGCGGCCGCCTCGTGCTTGGCGGCAATTCCAATGACGCTGTGAGCGCGGGTGCATTCGTAGCCCGGTTACTGGGTGACGCCGGTGGCCCGAGCCCCGGTGTTCTCGGCATCAGCCAGCAGCGGGTACTCGGAACCGAACAGGGTGTACAGGCAAGGGTGTCGGTGCGACGCACCGGCGGCAGCGCCGGTTCCGTAGCGGTGACCTACGCTACACGTGACTTTCCCATGCCCGGTGCTGCAGGAGCCAACGATTCGCCAGGTGAGCGCGCGACCGGCGGCGCCGACTACACGGCGACGACCGGACGTTTGACGTGGGCCGATGGAGACGTGAGTGAGCGCGAGATCCTGGTGCCTATCGGATCCGATGCCATCGAGGAGAAACCCGAGTTTTTCGAAGTAGTGCTGGATTCGCCCGAAGGCGGGGCCGATTTGGGGGCCTTTGGTGGGGACGTCGAAATTACCGGCGCGCACTACCCCGTCGGGGACATAACTATTGAATCCGGGGAGGGCACCGTCAATGAGGGAGGTGAGGCGTACTTTGGTCTCCAACGGAACTTCTATGGCCAGGGTAAGGTGTCTGTCACGGTGCGAGTCGCGGCCGGCAGCACCGCCACCGCCGGAAAGGACTTCTATAGCCCTGGAAGCAGTACATGGCAGGACGTGGTAGTGACGTGGGCCGACGGTGAAATCGGGTACAGACCTCTGCCAGTCAGGGTCACCAACGACGGGGTCGCAGAGTCGGCAGAGTCCATCACGCTGGAACTCGTGTCGCCGACGGGCGGGGTGGCGCTGGGCGACCTGGCGCAGGCGACGGTGCAGATCAGTGCTTCGACAGCACCGCCTCCGCCGCCGAAAACCAACAGCGGCGGCGGCAGCTTCGGCTGGTTGGGCGCGATGCTGCTCGGACTGTGGGGGACGTTCCGCCGGCGCTGATCCGCGCAACGGGCACGGCAGCAGCAGACTAAAATGGGCGGATGGAGTCCCCGTCCCCCCATTCCTCCAAACGCGATTGCTGCAGCAACCCGTCGCTGGACTTCGTTCCTGGTGTGGCACTCGAGCATGCGGTGCCCGTCGCAACGACAGGCGAGGATCCAGAACTCCTCGATATGCAGCAACGGTTCCGTTGGGCCGCCGTGTTCACGGTACCCCTGTTCGTCATCGCAATGGGCGGGATGCTCGGATGGTTGCCGCGCGCACTGACCGCGCCGATGCAAGGCTGGCTGCAATTCGCGCTGGCGACGCCGGTCGTGCTGTGGTGCGGCCAGCCACTGTTGCAGCGTGGCTGGAACTCGCTGCGCACGCGCAGTTACAACATGTTCACGTTGATCGCACTGGGAGTGGCCGTGGCCTACGGCTACAGCGCGGTGGTGGTGCTGCTCGCGGGAGCACTGCCGCATGCGCTGCAACCTGGCGCGTCGGCGCACCTCCATTTTGAATCCGCGGCCATGATCGTAACGCTCGTCCTGCTCGGCCAGGCGCTCGAACTGCGTGCGCGGCAGCAGACCTGCTCGGCGCTGCGAGCGTTGCTCGATCTCACGCCGCGGCGGGCGCACCGTATCGAATCAGACGGCAGCGAAGCTGACGTGGAACTGGCCTCGGTGCAGGTGGGCGATACGCTGCGCGTGCGGCCCGGCGAAAAAGTGCCGGTCGATGGCATCGTTGTCGAAGGCAAGGGCGCCGTCGACGAATCGATGCTCACGGGCGAGTCAATGCCCGTCGACAAGGCGCCAGGCGCCGCACTCATTGGCGGGACGGCCAATGGCTGCGGCGCCTTCGTCATTCACGCCGAGCGAGTCGGCAACGCCACGCTGCTCGCGCAAATCGTGCACGCCGTTGCGGAGGCCCAGCGCAGCCAGGCGCCCGTCCAGGCCATCGCGGATCGTATGTCCGCATTGTTCGTGCCCGCCGTCGTCTCGATTGCTGCAGTGGCCGCGGTCGTCTGGATGCTTCTCGGCCCTGAACCGCAGCTGGCCTTTGCAATCGTCGCGGCCGTCAGCACGCTGGTCATTGCGTGTCCGTGGGCACTGGGGCTCGCCACGCCAATGTCGATGACGGTCGCAATGGGTCGTGGCGCTCAGGCGGGGATACTCTTTCGCGACGCCGCCGCGATTGAACGGCTCGAGCACGTCGACACGCTCGTGTTCGACAAGACCGGCACGCTGACCATGGGGCGACCGGAGGTCGAGTCGGTTTTGCCGGTGGAGGGCGTGCCCGAGAACGAGCTGATGCGGTTTGCGGCGAGCCTCGAGCAGGCCAGCGAACACCCGCTGGGCCGGGCCATCGTGCGCCACGCGCTCGCGCGCGGACTGCGCCTCGGCCGCAGCTACGGCTTTGAGGCATTCCCGGGTGCGGGCGCGGCAGGCGTCGTGCAGTTGCGGCGGGTGCTCGTCGGCACCGAGGCATTGTTGCAATCCGAGCGCATCGATCCGGGCTCACTCGTGACCGAGGCCCGGCACCTGCGCGAACATGGCCAGACAGTTGTGTTCGTGGCGGTCGACGGTCAGCCGATTGGGTTGATCTCGCTCGCGGATCCGCTCAGGGAAGACGCGTGGGACGTCGTCAAGTCGCTTGGAGACATGGGCGTTCGTGTGGTGCTCGTCTCCGGCGATCACATTGCGTCGGCGCGGGCGATCGCCGGGCAAGCCGGCATCCAGGAATTCCATGGCGGCATTGATCCGGCCGGCAAGGCCGAGCTGGTGCAGCAACTGCGTGCCGCCGGCCGCATCGTGGCGATGGCGGGCGATGGCATCAACGACGCGCCGACGCTCGCCGCGGCAGATATGGGCATCGCGATGGGCGCGGGCACCGATGTCGCGCAGCAGACGGCGGGTGTCGTACTCGTGGGCAGCGACCTGCGCGCGCTGGTTCGAGCGTTCCGCTTGAGCGGCAGCACGATGCGCAACGTGCGGCAGAATCTTGGGTTTGCATTCGGGTATAACGCGCTCGGCATACCGCTTGCGGCAGGTGTGCTTTACCCGCTGTTCGGGTGGTTGCTTTCCCCCTGGATTGCGGCCGCCGCCATGTCACTGAGTTGCGTCAGCGTGATCACGAACGCGTTGCGGCTGCGGCGCGTGCAGCTCGATTGACGTTCGTTTGCTACCATCGCGGCATGACCAAGACCCTCGATTCCAATCCGCGCCGCGACGGCTACCGCATGCCGGGCGAGTTCGAGCCGCACTCCGGTTGCTGGTTGCTGTGGCCCGAGCGCCCTGATAACTGGCGGCTTGGTGCCAAGCCGGCGCAGCAGTGTTTCGTCGCGTTGGCAACGGCCATCGCAGGCGGCGAGCCGGTCACCGTCGGCGTGTCGGCGTCACAGTACGCGAACGCACGCAGGCTGCTGCCTGAGGCCGTGCGCGTGGTCGAGCTGTCGACCAACGACGCCTGGGTACGCGACACCGGCCCGACGTTCGTCGTGAACGATCGTGGTGGCATGCGCGGGGTCGACTGGCAATTCAATGCCTGGGGCGGACTGCGCGGCGGCCTGTATTTCCCGTGGGATCGCGACGACGCGGTCGCCCAGAAGGTCATCGAGATTGAAGGCTGCGAACGCTACCGCGCGCCGTTCGTGCTCGAAGGCGGTTCGATTCACGTGGACGGGCAGGGCACGCTGCTTACCACCGAAGAATGCCTGCTCAACTCCAACCGCAATCCACACCTGACGCGCAATGAGATCGAGACCCTGCTGAAGCGTTATCTAAACGTCGACGTGATCATCTGGCTGGGCAAGGGCGTGCACCTGGACGAAACCGACGGGCACGTCGACAACCTTTGCGCCTACGTGCGGCCTGCCGAGGTCGTGCTGACATGGACCAACGATCGCAATGATCCGCAGTACGAAATTTCGCGTGACGCCTGGGAACGCCTCAAGGAAGCCCGCGACGCGCGCGGGCGCCGCTTCAAGATCCACAAGCTGCAGCAGCCGGGGCCTCTGCGCATGACGGCGGAAGAAGCGGCAGGAGTCGACGTCGCGGAGGGCAGCCAACCCCGTTCAGCCGGTAGCAGGCTGGCGGGGTCGTACGTGAACTTCTACATCGGCAACCGTCGCATCGTGATGCCACGACTCGACCCGGCGCGCGACCGCGACGCGAAGCGCAAGCTGCAGGAACTGTTTCCGCGCCACGAGGTGGTTGGCGTACCGGGACGCGAATTGCTGCTGGGCGGTGGCAACGTGCATTGCGTCACGCAACAGGTGCCGCTCGCGCGCGATCGCCGCCGTTGAGCCAGCATGGCCACACGCCGTCGACTGCATGACGCACTGAGCGGGCGCCGCCTGACGCGGCTCGAGCAGGAGCACGCATTGCCCGCACTGCAGGACGCCTTGCTCGATGCCCAGTTCACGCTGCGGCAGTCGCAGCAGCGCGCCGTCGTGTTGATCGTGACCGGCATTCCCGCGGCAGGGCGCAGCGAAGTCGTCAATGAACTGTTGGGCTGGCTCGATCCAAAGCTGGCCACCGTGTACGGCTTCAAGGCCCCCAACGACGTCGAGCGCGAGCGGCCCCCGCTGTGGCGCTACTGGCGGCACATCCCCGCCAAAGGCCGCATCGCGATTCTGCACGGCGGCTGGTACCAGGACCTGCTGCTGGGCGCGGCCGGCCTCGGCGGCGCGGAGCGGTCGGGTCCGGCTTACCTGCGGCGCGCAGCAGAGCGGGTGCGTCAACTGGAACAGATGCTGGTGCGAGACGGCGTTTCGATATGCAAAGTTCACCTGCATGTCGCGCCTGAGACGCAGCGCAAGCGCCTGGCGAAACTGCAGGCGAACAAGGTCACGCGCTGGCGTGTGACGCAGGAAGACCGATGGCTCGCGCGCAATTACCGACCGGTCGAGCTTGCATTCGAGCGCACGTTGGCGGCGACCGAACAGCCGCTCGCCCCATGGTGTGTCATCGACGGCTCGGACCGTCAGCATCGCGCGCTCGAGGTCGGCCGCGCTTTGCTCGAAGCCCTGCAAGCGGCAACCGCGAACGTGCCTGCTGCAAGAAGGGTGGCTGTCGATAAAAAAGCCATGGTTGCGGTGCGGCGACGGCTGGTCACCCGCGCGCCGGGTGCGGTACCGAACGAAGATGAATACGAGGCCGAACTCGAGCAGCTGCAGGGACGGCTGGCATTGCTTTCCCGGCGCAGGCGCTTTGCGCGCCATGCGGTCGTTGTCGCGTTCGAAGGCATGGACGCAGCGGGCAAGGGCGGCGCGATTCGCCGGGTTACGGCGGCGCTCGATGCCCGGCAGTTCCGCGTCGTGCCAATTTCTGCGCCGACGCCGGAAGAACTGGCGCGCCCGTACCTGTGGCGTTTCTGGTCGCACCTGCCGCCACGCGGCAATTACACGATTTTCGACCGCACCTGGTATGGGCGCGTGCTGGTCGAACGTGTACGCGGGATCGCCCCTCCCGCCGACTGGCAGCGTGCCTATGGCGAGATCAACGAGTTCGAGCGGCAACTCACCGAGCACCGAGTCATCGTGGCGAAGTTCTGGCTGACCTTGAGCCGTGGGGAACAACTCGAGCGCTTTGCCGAGCGCGATCGCAATCCACTCAAGCGCTTCAAGGTTGATCCCGAGGACTGGGCCAACCGCGAGCACTGGACGGCTTACCAGCGTGCCGCGCAGGACATGGTCGCGCGGACTGATACCTTGCACGCGCCGTGGACCATCGTTCCTGCCGACGACAAACGTCACGCGCGCCTGGCGGTGCTGCGAGCGCTGGGCGACCGCATCGCCGCCGCGCTCGGTTGATTTTTTCGACGGACCTAGAACCAGCCGGAGATGAACACCCGGAACACGTCGGCGTCGAAGCCATAGAGTTCTTCGGTGCCCGGCGCGCCGCCCGTGCGGATGTCGCGGAAGTCGTCGTACTGGAAATTGATGCGGTCGTAGAACAGGTTGATCGTGGAGCGCTGCAGGCGATCCCAGCCAAGCGCGGGCAACTCGTACGTCGCGCCGGCACTGAACGTGTGACTGGTGAACGTGCTCAGTTCCTTGTCGCGGGCCAGGAAATTCTGTGCGTCGGGACGATCGAACAGGTCTGAGTAGAATTCGGCCGCAGACTGGTCATACCAGCGGTAGCCCGCCTCGAATATCCAGCGCTTGCCCCAGGGGTGCGTGTAGCCGATCGAGAGCGTGTTGGCATCGATGCCCCATGTGTCGGTGTAATAGCGATACTCGCCATGGACCGCCGCCCGATAGGGCAGGAAATAGCGCGCGTTGAGCGACGCGGCGTTGCTGGTGCGCGTGTGCGGATACAGCTCTGCCTGGAACGAGAACCCGCGTTCGCTGCTGTCGTCCAGGTAGCGCACTGAGCGATAGGGGTTGTTGAGGAATCCCTCGTCGGTGACGGTTTCGTAGTTGAGACCCATCATCAGCCGCGGCGTCACGATCTGCTGCAGTCCGAAGCGATAGTTGCGACGGTCGATCGTTTCCTTGAATTCGTCGTCACCGCGCTTGCGCACTTCGTCCCAGCCCTGGCTGAAGCCGAACGACACGGTGGTCAGGTCGCCGAAGATGTCCTGGCTGACGTCGAGGCTGGCGCTGTTGGCCGTGTAGTCATTCTCGTCGCTCAGCGTGTAGCTGACGCTGTATTGGGTCTTGCCGTAAAGCGCGTCGAACGCCAGGCTGCCCTGCGTACGCGTTTCCTTGTAAGGACTGGCGGTGGTCATCACGTCGATCGACGCGCTCGACACCATATCCAGGTAATAGTTGGCGGAGACGGAGTACTTCTCGGCGAACTTCTTGCGCAATAACAAGGAGGGTCCGTCGATGGTCACGCCGCCTCCCTGGTAACGGTGGTAGAGGGCGTCCGCGCGATCGTCAGGCAACACCGCAGCGTGTGCAGCGCCTGACGTGAGCAGGCCGATGCACGCTCCGATCTGCCACTTTGATGATCGATGGCGCACGGCTCGGTGCCTCAATTGCAGCCGCAACCGCCGCCGTGGCTGCCGGTCGCGCCGCGCGCGCCCTCACGGGCCTCGAACACGTGGTTGAGGTAGGCGCCAGCAACCGGATCGCGCTCGGCCGACATGACAATGTCGGCGAAATGCTGGCGTTCGTAGGGCTTCACCCACGGCTCTGCGGTGGAGCAGCCTGTGGCGCCGCCGATGGCGCTGCCGAGAAGGACGAGCCTGGTCAATGTGCGTGCGATCATCGTCGTCATTCCTTGAGCAGGCTGCGGATCATGTCGGCGTACTTGGCCTCGTCGCCGGGCTTGTAACCACGGTGCACGAAGCGCACCTGGCCACTACGGTCGACGAACACCGTGCTCGGCATGCCCTCGACACCAAAGCGACCCGCCACGGCGCTGTCGGTGTCGAACAGGATCGGGAAATTGACGGGCACGCCCTTGAGCCAGTTCACGGCGCCTGCGCTGTCGGGTTCGACGTTGACGCCCAACAGCGTGAAGCCAAGGGGCTCGTACTTGGTGTGCAGTTGTGCGAGCAGGGGCATCTCCTGACGGCAGGGTCCGCACCACGTCGCCCAGAAATTGATCATCACCACCTGGCCTTTCAGCGCGGCGAGATCGACCTTGCCCCCATCCCGTGCAGCGAGCACCAGCGTGGGCGCGGGCGAGCCAGGCGTGGCTGCGGCACTCGTCAGTGCTGGCAGCGCAAAACAGGCGGTGACAACAAGCAGCAATCGACGCAGCATGGGCAGATCCTCAGAAAAATGCGGTGACACCCAGGCTCGCCTGGAGGTTCTGGGTCAGCTTGCTCTTGCCGAGCAGGTCGCTGTCGAACATGTGGTTGCGCACGTCGAAGTGCACCGCGATCCAGTCATTGGCAAGCACGCGCAGGCCTGCACCCAGCGCCACGGTGAAGTGATCGTCGCCGGCGAAGTTGGTGCTGCCGGCGCCGAGCGTGACGTAGACGGCGCTCGGCATCGCACGCTTGCCGCCGAAGAAGACTTCCCCGGGCAGGACGTTCCAGCCGAGCGCGAGGTCGTAATAGGTGAACTGCCGTTCGCTGTCGGTCAGCAATTCCGCCGCGCCGCTCAGGTCTTCGTAGCTGGTCTTGCCGGCCTTCGCCGAGCCGACAGTGGCTTCCGCGAAGATATCCTCAGAGAAGTGATAGGCGATGCGCGCGCCGTACAGCAGGCTCGAGCCGAAGTCCTCGATGCTGACGGTGCCGACGAAGGCGCCCGCCTCGAAGTTCTCGGTATCGATGGCCGCCGGTTCAATGTCGCGCCGCTTCACCGCGGGTTCGACCACCTGCGGTTGTTGAGCAGGCAGCGCCGACGCTTCGCCCGTCGACTGCGCGTGCGCGCTGCCGGGCACCGTGGCCATGGCGGACCAGGCGGTCAGAAGAAGTAGGTAAAGGCCACGGTCCATTCGTCGATCTCCTCGTTGTCGTCGCGGCTCGTAAACACGACGTAGCTGCGGTACTCGCCCTGCAGCAGGAAGCGGTTGGTCAGGAACCCGCGCACGCCCAGTGCGGCATAGGCGGTCGTATCGGTGCGGTCTTCAGCCTGCACGAGCGTGGCCTTTGGCTTGACCGTGAGTACGCCGCCGCCGACCCCCACGAACGGCGACACGCGCCAGTCCGGCGCGAACACGTGTGCAATGCCGGCCGTGCCGAGCCAGCCGTTCGAGTAGTTGCCGAGCAGGTGCTGCACGTCGGCGCGTGCCTGCAGGCTCGGGGTCACCGCGTACGCGCCGGACACCGCGACGATGTTGGCGCCACCGAAATCGCCGGTGCCGAGGCTGACTTCCCAGCGATGCTCCGTGCGTGCCTCGGGTTGCGGGCCAGCGATGGCCACCGCAGCGCCCGAGGGCGTGAGCGTGCGCTCGAGTTGCGCACGGTGCACCCAGCCTTCGCGCCCATTGCCGGTTCGCACCTTGATCCAGTCCGTGCGTTGCCGCAGCAGTTCGATCGAGGCGCTGCGTTCGATGGAGAATGTGGCCGGAAAGCCACGCCCGGGCCCGCTGCGCAGGTCCACGAATGCGTCCTGCACGACGACCTTCGGCGGGGCCGCTTTCGCTGCATGCGCGGCAACGCCGTGCCCCGCGCAGGAGAGCGCGACGCATGCAAGCAGCAGTCGATGGAGCGTAGGGTTCAATTCAACGGCGCCAGGAACGGGTCGTTGAAGTATTGGGCCCCGATGTCCGTCCATTCCGAGACGAGCTTCAACTCCGCGGGACTCAGCCAGCCCGCATGACTGCCACCCGGCGCGAATAATGCGAAGAACGTCACAGAACCGTTGGCGTTCCCGGCGCGCAGCGCCGGCGCGACCGGCACCGTCGTGAACTGCGGCAGCCCCGTGACAGGATCGATGCCGGTCTGCACGAGGCGATCCTGCAGGGCACCATTGACGACTTCCTGTTCGGCGTCCGTGGCGAGCAGTTCACGGTAGGCCTGGAACTGGGTCGGCACGTCCGCCGACGGTCCATCCGTCAGCTCGAGTTGCGCCGCCGGCACGCGCGTCGAACCGTCGGCGGCACGCGCCGTGTGGCAAGACGTGCAGGTCGCGTCGAGCAACACCGTCGTGCCGTCCGCCGCGAGCGTGATGCGGGGCTTGCTCCACAGCGGGTGGAGGTGACGCTCGTAGTTGATCGTCACGCGACAGCCGGCTTGCCATTGCGTCACGCACGCCGGGGTCGTTGGGGCCGGTGTCTCGAGGTCGGCGTAGTCGTATGCGAACGGCGCGTCCGGCGCGCGGCCAGCCGCCGCTGCATCGGTCCAGATGTCCTCAAACCGGATAGCGGTCGTGGGCGCGAGATCCGCGCAGTTGGCCTGGCAGCTGATGCGCGCGCGCACCTGTGCCATCGTCTCGCCAAAGTCGGCGAAGTAGACGGGGTTCGTGTTGAGGAAGGGCACTCCGGTCGTGGGCGCACCGATGTTCACTGCGGCGAACAGGTTGTCGCGGCCGTGCGAGTCGTCACGCGCGGCCTCGTGGCAGCCGTTGCACTTGAGCACCTGGCCGGCGCGGACCTGCAGCCAGTTGTTGTGGCGATTGCCGATACGGCGGCCGTTGGCGTCGAGCACCGAGATGGCAAACGCGACGTCGGCGGGCACCTTGATGCGCACCGAGCCATCGGGCTCCACGGGCGCGTAGCCCAGGATCTCGCGCATGCCAAACGCCCGGGTCACGCCGAAGGCGCTGTTGTCGAAATCGAGCACCTCGTCGTCCGGGATGCTGACGGGCTTCTCGAGGCGCACGAAGCGTGCCGGGCGCGCAGCGGCTGTTGTCAGTGCGGGATTGCGCAGCGCGCCAATGCCACCCGGTGCGGTATCCGCACCCGCGATGTCGTACACGCTGCGAATGTCGATGAGGCCGACCGCTTCGGCGGCGAGGTCGGCGTCGAAATCCACCCCCGCGACGCGATCGAGCAGGACTGGCGGCAACGCGCGCGGTTGCAGCGCCACCACGTCGGTCACGACCACGCCCTCGACAGGACTCGACACCGGTAACTGTGTGCGCTGTGCCGGGTCGTAGATCCAGATGCCGTACAGCGGCGGCGCCGTGTTCGTAACGCCCGCCGCGAGCCGATCCGCCGTGCAGGGCACGATCCGCGGCGTCGTGGTGGTGCCCGTCGTCGTCTCGAGCAGCCGACACTGAGTCCATGTCAGCAGGATGCGTCCCGTGCCGTCCTGCAACGGGAACGCAGAGTTGTAACGCCCCCCCGGCGAAGGGCCGTCCACGGTGCGCACATCGTTGGTCGTGGCGGGGACCTGCGCAGGACCGACCAGCACGCCGCGGTTCGGCAACGTCGGCTGCGTATTCTCCACGTAGTTCGTGGTGTCGACTTCAAGCAATTGGCCGCCCAGGTCGGGTGCGGTGAAGGGCTGCGCGCGTACCAGCAATCTGCCATTTGCCATCGGCCGGGGATCGAGGAATTCGACTGCCTCGCCGTCGGTGCCGGTGTCGTGACTGCGCGCGCCGTACAGCAACTGCAGATCCGTGCCGTCGGGACGCATCGTGTACAGGCTGATCTCGTCATGTCCCGGCGCGTTGTCCCAGCGGCTGAACACCACCCGCCCGTCTGCAAGCACGGCGGGGTCGAGATCGTGGCTCTGGTTGAACGAAACCTGGTTGAGTGCCGAACCGTCCGCATTCATCACGTGGAGGACGAACGCCGGCTCGTTGTCGTTCTCATCCTGCGCCGCGAACTGTGGCTTGCCCTCATCGAGCAGGATCGCTTTGGACTGGCGTTGCCGCGTCGAGGAGAAGACGATGCGACCGTCGGGCAGGTAGTGCGGCGCCACGTCGTCGCCCTCTTGCGCCGTCGTGTCCGAGGGAATGACCCGCCGCAGTTGCTGACTCGGGACGTCGTACTCATAGATGTCCCAGGTGGGCTGGTCTTCGGGCGCCGCGCCCACGATGTTCGGCTTGCGCAGCGCGAACACGAGCCGTGTTCCGTCGTAGGAGGACTCGACGTCGCGCACGTCGCCGCCACCCGACGTCAGCGCGGCGGTCAGGTTTTTCTCGGCCGAAGTCGGGGACGCACGATCGCGCAGGTACAGGTCCGCGCCGGGCGAGAAGGGCAGCAACTCGCGCGCGTCCGCGTCCATTGCATCGGCCATCGGCACAGGACGCTTGACGTAGGCAATCGGAAAATCGAGGACGACGGGATCGGGCGACTGGGCGCCACCGTTGCTGCTCGAACTGCCGTCGCTGCTGGTGCATGCGGCCAGTGCCGCGCCACTCAGCAGCATGACTATAAGTTGCCAGCGCCGCGGCCAGTGGCGCTGGCGGCCCGCGGCGGTCGCCGAGCAGCATGCTTGCATCGTGTTTTCCTCGCAGCGATCTCGAGGCTCCTGCCGCTGCGCACGCGTCTTCTCGCACAAGTCATGCATCAGGTGGGCCGCGGGGCTCCGGTTGTGTGAGGCCCCTCTCACAAACGACTAAGTCGCTTTGCGTCGCGCCCCGGTAGGCCACAGATTGCGTCGCCACGGCGACCTTCCGGTTGCCAAAGGGAGGTTGCATGCCACGGACCCGGACGTCGAGCACACGCAGCGCGGGCGCATTGCACTGTGTGCTGTCGTGCCTGTGTGTCCTGGGGCTTGGCCTGCTGCCGGCGGTCGCCGCAGCGGACGCGCGATCGCAGGCGAAGCGCATGCATGACCGCCTTGCGGGGGTCCCGCCGTCCGACGCGATGCTCACGTCGATGGCCGGCGACATCGCAGCAGGGCGCCCTGCAGACGCCGCGTACAAGGCCATGCAGCACCGCGCCTTCTACGACGTCACGCTGAAGAATTTCGCCATGCCCTGGACGAATCGCGACCAGACCGTGTTCGCGCCACTCAACGATTACGTAGCGACCGTGATTGGCATGGTTCGCGACGATGTTGCGTTCGATCGCGTGCTCTACGACGACATCCTTTACGTGGGCCGCAGCAGTGCCGGAGTGGCCGCGTATTCCGCAGCATCGAACGCGCATTACGCCGCGCTCGAAGCCCAGGGCGTCAATCTCAAGGACAACCTGGTGCAGACGACGCAGTCTTCCGCCAACGGCATCCCGGCCGAGGCTACCGCCGGCGCGCTGACCACCCGTGCGGCAGCGCAGGCATTTTTCATCGCGGGCACGAACCGCGCGATGTTCCGCTACACGTTGATGAATCACCTCTGCACCGACCTCGAGCAGGTGCAGGACCCGACGCGCCCGCCGGACCGCATCCGCCAGGACGTCAGCCGCAGCCCCGGTGGTGACAGTCGCCTGTTCCTGAACAACTGCATTGCGTGTCACTCGGGCATGGACCCGATGGCGCAGGCGTTCGCGTACTACGACTACGACGAGACGGCCGGACGCATGCTCTACACGCAAGGCGTCGTGCGGCCCAAGTACTTCAACAACAAGGACACGTTTCCCGTCGGCTATTCCACGCCGGACGATGCGTGGGACAACTACTGGCGCAAGGGCCGCAACTCGCTGCTCGGCTGGGACAGCGCGCTGTCCGGCAAGGGCACGGGCGCGAAGTCGCTCGGTCGCGAACTCGCCGGGAGCGACGCGTTTGCGTCGTGCCAGGTGCAGAAAGTATTCAAGAACGTCTGCTTCCGGAGCCCAAGCGATGCGCAGGACCGCGCACGTGTGCAGTCGATGACTGCCAGCTTCAAGGCGAGCGGCTATCAGCTGAAGCGAGTGTTCGCTGACGCCGCCACGTATTGCATGGGCGACTGAGGGCCAGCGCATGAAACCCAGGTACCCCCATTCGTCGTTCCTTCGCGCGCTGTTGCTCGTGGCGGGAGCGCTCGCGCTCACCGCTTGCGGTGGCGGTGCGGAGACCACGCAAAACCCGGTCACGTCGGGTGGCACCGCTGCGACCTACAGCGGTCCTGCTCCCTCCACGGCCGACGTCCAGGCCTTCAAGATCAACGTCTGGGACAACCTCAAGGCCAACAACCGCTGCGGCCAGTGCCACGTGAGCGGGGGCCAGGCGCCCCAGTTCGTGCGGCAGGACGACGTGAACCTGGCCTACCAGGCCGCCAACACGATCGTCACGCTGGCGTCGCCGCGGGACTCGCGCCTCGTCCAGAAAGTTCTGGGCGGTCACAACTGCTGGCTCGCCAGTACCGATGCGTGCGCCGATATCCTGACGACGTGGATCACGGCCTGGGCCGGAGCCACTGCAGGTGGTGGCGTGACGGGCGTGGTGCTGAAAGCGCCGCCGATCAAGGA
>JANNGT010000020.1:0-6511 GCA_031404015.1 Gammaproteobacteria bacterium
GGTCCTCGACGAGGCCGGCATCGACATCGGCGTGGTCGAGGGCATCGTTGGCATTCGCTGGTGGGACGTCACGGTCGAGGGAACGGCCAACCATGCCGGCACCACCCCGATGAATCGGCGGCGGGACGCGTTGCTCGCGGCATCCGAATTTGCACTCGCCGTGAACCGCGTCGCGTCGACGATGCTGGGCACGCAGGTGGCCACCGTCGGACGCATCAAGGCCGAACCGGGCGCACCCAATGTCATACCGGGTCGCGTCGTGATGAGCCTCGAAATTCGCGACCTCGTGGCCGAGAAGATGCAGGCCGTTTTTCGCGCAGTCGAAGCCGAGGCCAGGCGCATCGCCGACGCACGCAAAACGCCGATCTCCTTCAGTGAGATCGACGTCGCATTGGCGCCCGCGCCCACTGACGAGCGCCTGCGCACGGTCATCGATAAGGCCGCGAGTTCGCTTGGGCTGTCCCACCGGCGTCTGCCGAGCGGCGCAGGGCATGACGCGCAGGACATGGCGCACGTTGCGCCGATGGCGATGATCTTCGTGCCGAGCGAGAACGGGATCAGCCATGCGCCGCAGGAATACACTGCGCCAGCTGACATCGCGAACGGCGTCGACGTGCTGCTGCGCACGCTGTTGGCGATTGATCGCGGCGCTCTTGGCCAGTGATGACGAACTGTCAGCCGAGGGCTTTTTCGAACTCCGGCAGGATCGTGAACAGGTCGCCCACGAGGCCGACGTCCGCGCTTTCGAAGATCGGTGCTTCGCCGTCCTTGTTGATCGCCACGATGGTGCGCGCGTCCTTGATGCCGGTCATGTGCTGGATCGCCCCCGAAATACCGATCGCGAAATACACCTGCGGCGCGATGATCTTGCCGGTCTGTCCGACCTGCAGATCGTTCGGCACGTAGCCGGCATCGACTGCAGCACGCGACGCGCCGACGGCGGCGCCGAGCTTGTCCGCCAACGCATAGATCAGCTTGAAGTTTTCGGCGCTGCCAAGCGCACGACCGCCCGAGACGACCTTGGCGGCCGACTGCAGGTCGGGCCGGCCCGTCGTCGCAGCCGAGCGCGAAATAAAACGCGTGTGCGAGGGCAGGGCGACGCCGGCATCCACTTTCTCGATGGCTGCGCTGCCACCGTCTGCCGCGGCGGCAAACGATGCAACGCGCACCGTCGCCACAACCGTGACGCCAGCCGGCGCCTCGACCGTGAGGATGGCGTTGCCCGCGTAGATCGGGCGCTTGAACGTGTGCGAGCCTGCGACGGCCATCACGTCCGACACCTGGCTGACGCCGAGGAGTGCCGCGACGCGGGGCATGACGTCCTTGCCGAAGGTCGTCGACGGTCCGAACACATGCGTGTAGTCGGCGGCGAGCTTGGCGATCTGCGGCGCCTGTACGGCCGCGAGCGGGTCGGCATTGGCCGGATTCTCGACCAGCAGCACCTTGCTGACCCCAGCCAGGGCAGCGGCTTCGGCCGCGACAGCGCCGCCATTGGCGGCCAGCACGAGCACATCGATTGATGCGCCTGCAATGCTGGCCGCGCACGTGACGCACTTCGCCGTGCTCGCATTCAGTTTCGCGCCGTCGTGTTCGGCGACGATCAAAATCTTGCTCATCAGATCAACCCCTTCTGCTTCAGCACGCCCACCAGTTCCGCGACGTCCTTCACCATGATGCCTTTCTGGCGGGTGGGCGGCGGATCGACCTTGACGGTCTTGAACGCCGGGCCTTCGGTCACGCCGTAATCAGTCACTGTCTTGATGTCGAGCGGCTTTTTCTTCGCCTTCATGATGTCCGGCAGCTTGACGTAGCGCGGTTCGTTGAGGCGCAGGTCCACCGACAGCACGGCCGGCAGGTCGATTTCTAGCGTCTCGAGGCCGGTGTCGACTTCGCGCATCACCGTGACCTTGCCGTCCGCAATGTCAACCTTTGAGCAGGACACGGCCTGCGGCCGGTCGAGCAGGGCAGCGAGCATCTGCGCGGTCTGGCCGTTGTCTTCGTCGATCGCCTGCTTGCCCAGCAGCGTCAGGAACGGCTGCTCGGCTTCGGCGATTTTCTGGAAGACCCTGGCGATCGACAGGGGCGCCATCTGTGCGTCTGTCTGCACCAGGATGGCGCGGTCGGCGCCCATGGCGAGCGCGGTGCGCAACTGCTGCTGTGTGTCGGCGGTGCCGATGCTGACGACCAGCACCTCGTCGGCCAGGCCTTGTTCCTTGATGCGTAGCGCCTGTTCCAGCGCGATTTCATCAAAGGGGTTGATGCTCATCTTGACGCCATCGGTGATGACGCCCGTGTTGTCAGGTTTGACACGGATGCGGACGTTGTAGTCCACGACGCGTTTGACACCGACCATGATTCTGCGCACGCGCTCACTCCTGTTCAGCTTGATCTTTGCAGCGCAGCATCATACCAGTACCCCTACCAACCCCGCTTTTCGTCGAGCTGGCGGGTCAGGTTGACCAATCGCCGATAGCTCTCGAGACGGCGGGGATCGATCTCCCCAGCCTGCGCCGCGGCCTGCACTGCGCACTGCGGTTCCCTGAGGTGCAGGCAGTTCTGGAATCGGCACCCCTGTGCCCGCTGGATAATTTCCAGGTAGCCGCGTTGGATGTCGGGCACCGGCGTGACGGGCGGGGCGTAGTCGCGCACGCCGGGGGAGTCCGTCAGTTCACCCCAGGGCAACTGCACGATCGCCGACGAGACGGTCGTGTGCTTGCCCTGACCCGACCCGACGGAGAGCTCGGCCGTGGCCCGGTATACCCCCTCGCAGAGCGCATTGGTGAGCGAGGTCTTGCCGACGCCCGATTGGCCCGCGAGCAGCGTCCTGCGGCCCTTGAGATGGTCCCTGAGGGCGTCGAGGCCGGTTCCCCGCTTGGCCGACACGGTGATCACGGGCAGGCCGATGCGGCGGTAGGTGTCGATAAAGGCAAAATCCGCCGGCGTGAATTCGCCCGCGCCGATCAGGTCCTGCTTGTTCAGGATCAGAAACGGCTCAATGCCCGCGTAGCCGGCGCCGGCCAGGTACCGGTCGATGATGAACGGATCGCAGGTGGGTTTTGGCGCCACGACGACACCCAGCTGGTCGAGGTTGGATGCGATGTCTTCGACGCCCCCCCGGCTGTCGGTGCGTTGCAGGACGTTCCGCCGCGGCAGGCGCTCGGCCACCACCCAATACTCCGATTCGGCGCCCCCAGACTCGCGCTGTAGTTCGACCTTGTCACCGGCGACGACTTCGGTGCGGCGGCCGCGGATCTTGCAGGAAATTCGCTCAACCGTATCGTCCGTGAGCACGACAACGCGCCGCCCATACGATTCGACGACGCAGCCTGTCCTGGCGGGTTCAGACGGAGTCCGCTTGCCGTCGGCGCCCTTGCGACCTGCCGGGCGTTCGCTGTGGCGGCGCTGGTTCAACGGGGGGACAGGATCGGGTTGGAATCCTCGCCGTGCGTCACCCTTCCAGGCGCAGCACTTGCGAGGCGTCCGATTCGTATCACGGGCGGCGGATGGGAGTCGTAGAACGCTGAATGCAGGGGATCGGGCGTCAGAGTGCTCGCGTTCTCGCGGTACAGGCTGACGAGCGCACGCCCCAGTTCGGGACCGTCACTGAACTCGGCCGCGAAGGCATCGGCCTGGAATTCATGGCGACGCGACCATGCGGCGCTGACCGGTGTGAGCAGCCAAGTGAAGGCCGGCAGGGCGAACACGAATAACATCAGTGCCGCGGACGGGCTTGGCTGCCCGACGCCGAGCGCGCCGTAAACCCAGGCTTTGTCGGCCAGCCAGCCCAGCAACGCGAAGCCCGCAAACGATGCGCCCGCGCTCACGGCCAGGCGCTGCGGAATGTGCTTCAGCTTGAAATGTGCGAGTTCATGGGCGAGCACGGCCTCCACCTGGACAGGCGACAATGACTGCAACAGCGTGTCGTAGAACACGATGCGTTTTTCGCGCCCTAGGCCCGTGAAGTAGGCATTGCCGTGGGCCGAGCGCTTCGAGCCGTCCATCACGTAGACGGCGCTGGCGTGGAACCCGCAGCGCTCGAGCAGTGCATCGATCCGCTGCCGCAGCTGTGCATCTTCCAGCGGGGTGAACTTGTTGAAGATCCCCGCAATCCAGCGGGGCCACGCCCAAAGCAGCAACAGCGAGAAGCCCATCCAGGCTGCCCACGCAAAAAGCCACCAACGCGAGCCAGACTCCACCATCGCCCACAGCACCAACCCGACAATCACGCCACCCAGAATTCCGGCCAAGGCAGTGGACTTGAGCAAGTCGGCCACGAAGAGGGTGGGGGTGGTGCGGTTGAAGCCGAAGCGCTCCTCGAGCACGAAAGTGCGCCAAGCGGAGAAGGGCAGTGAAACGACGCTGACCACCAGGAGGACCAGCAGCACGTGTGTTGTGCCGGCCAATATTGGCGCGGCCTGGAACAGGTTCGAGGCCACGTTGCCAAGGGCAGCAATGCCGCCGCCCAGCGTCATGGCCAACAGCACGACCAGGTCGAGCACCAGCTCGAGACGCCCGAAGCGCTGCCGGGCAACGGTATAGTCTGCGGCCTTTGCGTGCTCCGCTGCGCTGACTGCCCCGGCAAATGCCGCGGGCACGGAATCGCGATTGGCCGCCACGTGACGAGTTTGCCGCATCGACAGCCACAACTGGACCAGCAGGTGGGTGCTTGCGGCCGCTACAAACGCGAAGGTCAGCCAGTGGGTCATCGGCGCGTGGGAATTAACATTGGGGTGCGAGCAGCATGGAGGGACCGGAGCTTAGCCTTTGCTAGAATCAGCGACAATCGACGGGCGAGCGATGGCGCATCGCCTGACACTGCCCCTGCCCATTTGTACGACGGGAACGCCCGCAACAGCCATTGAAAGCCGACAACCTGATTTGGATAGACCTCGAGATGACCGGCCTGGATACCCAGGCAGATCACATCATCGAGATTGCGACGATCGTGACAGACTCCTCGCTGCGCGTCGTTGCAGAAGGACCGGTGCTGGCAATCCATCAGGATGAGACAGTGCTCGCCGCAATGGATGACTGGAACCGGACGACGCATGGCGGGACCGGGTTGCTCAAGCGCGTGCGCGAAAGCAGGCACTCGGCAGCCGATGCCGAGGCGCAGACGCTCGCGTTTCTGCAGGAACACGTGGCATCCGGTGCTTCACCGATGTGCGGAAACAGCATCTGCCAGGATCGCCGCTTCATGGCTCGGGAGATGCCGGCGCTGGAACGATATTTCCATTACCGCAACCTCGACGTCAGCACGGTGAAGGAACTCGCGCGCCGCTGGGCGCCGGAAGTGCACGCGGGGGTGCAGAAGGCTTCGACGCATCTGGCACTGGACGACATCCGCGAGTCCATCAATGAGTTGGCTCATTACCGGCGACATTTTTTGAGGGTCGCGTGATGCTCGCAGCGAGTACGAATATTTGGATCGCAGGCTCGCGGGGTAGCCGACGATGAAGGACATTCAAGCCAGACTGCGGACAACAATTTACGTGTGCATGCGGCCCTTAGCGCGCGTACTGCTCAGATCTGGAATTACGTATAAGAGCTTTGCGGAAATAACCAAGACCGCATTTGTTCACGAAGCGATGTTGGAGCGCGACTCAAAAGGTCGAGTAACCAACGCGTCCCGTGTAGCGGTCAGAACGGGCTTGTCGCGCAAGGAAGTGCGACGCGTCGCGGAGGACACGTCAGTCACCACGAAGGTGGGGGACGAGGTCAATCACGCGGGCCCGCCCGCGCGAGTGCTGCACGCTTGGCATTTCGATCCTCGGTTCGTCAATGCGGAAGGCTCGCCGACAGACCTCTATTTCGAAGGGGAGAGTCCAAATTTCACTGACATTGTTCGCGCAGTCGGCGGTGACGTTCCACCTGGCGCCGTGCGCGCTGAACTGATTCGTGCGGCTGCGGTGCTCGAATTGGAGAATGGCTTGCTTCGTCCGACGAAGCGGTACTTCGTGCCGGGCGATTTCGATGAAAAAGCTATCACTGTCATGTCGGGAATGCTCTTTCCTTTCATGTCAGGCTTGGATCACAATTCAAACCCATCGAGGAACGCTCCAGGCTTCATTCAACGAATGGCTTACGCGAAACTGAATGTTGAAGACCGTGAGGAGTTTCGAGTTTGGTCGCGTGAACAAGCGACGCAGTTTATCGAATCAATCGATGACTGGTTAACTGCTCGGCAGTCAGCCGACGCGATTGATGAAGCGGGGCCAATTAATGGCGTAGGAGTGTTTTACTACGAAGGTCCTGAGGCGTCGAACCTACCGAAGGCCAACCTAAGACAATAAAAAAAGCGCGCTTGCCGCGCGCTTTTTTTGTACGAAGTGTTGGGCCTACTTGACGAAGATCCGTTCCGCCAGCACAACACCGCTGCGCACTGGTTGCGTTCCGACCAGTAACACAACGCTTCCCACCGACGGGGTTTTACTTGCGAGGACGGAATTATAGTCAACCGCGATGCCGCCAACCTTCATAGTGCCGGTACGACCATCAACCTCGCCGACCC
>JANNGT010000021.1:0-4681 GCA_031404015.1 Gammaproteobacteria bacterium
TGGCGGAAAGCTCAAAAAAGTGGCGCTGGTCGCCTGCATGCGCAAGCTCCTGACCATCCTCAACGCGATGGTACGAACGCAGACGCCGTTCCAGGAGAACTACCGAAACCCTTGACGACAGAGACGGTTACTCAGGCGCAGTATCACGGGCGGCTGATACGGTACCTGCCCCCGAGCGCGTGTCTGCCTTTCCAAGCTCGGGGACAGGTACCGGATCGGGCGCGTGCAACTGGCGCGTTTCTGCCTTTCCAAGCTCTGGGGCAGGTACCGGATCAGGCGCGCAGAACCGATGCTTTGCCGTGCTCCCGTGGCTGTGAAATGATCGCCGCGCCCCATGCCGGGGCGCAGCCAGCCGAGCGCCAGCGCATGCCCATCGCCCGCATCAACGATCACGACATGTATTACGAGATGCTGGGCCAGGGCGAGCCCGTGCTGTGCATGGGTGGCTGGGGCACGTTCTGCCACGAGAACCACCATCACCTGGCGCGGGGTCTCGTCGACCGCTACCAGGTGATCCTGTTCGACTACCGGGGCATCCGCGACTCCGGCGACGATCTCGGCATGCCGTCAACGATGGAACTGCACGCGAACGACGCGATCGGCCTCCTCGATCACCTGGGCCTGCGCAACGTGCACCTGATGGGTCTCGTCGGCATGGGCGCGTGCGTCTGCCAGGAAATCGCAATCCGCCGGCCCGACCTCGCCCGCAGCATGCTCAACATGGGCGCCTGGTGCGCAGTCGATGACTTCCTGCGCGACCAGCTCGAGATGTTCCGCTGGATCCATCGCGATCTCGGCTTTTATCCATTCCAGCAGGCCGTGACGCTGCTGTCGTTTGACGCCGACTATTACAACCAGCACAAGGACCGGCTGCTGGGCCCTGCGGGCGGCTGGAAGGAACTGCATGGCCGGTACGAAGCGCACTCGCGTCTGATCGACGCGTGCGTCGCATTCGACTCGAGCCAGCGGCTCGCAGGCATTCGCTGTCCGTCGCTGATCATCCATGCGGGCAAGGACGTAGTCACCTCGCCGCGCACCACGTCGCCGATCGAGCAAGGCATCCCCGGAGCAAAGGGATTGCTATGGGACGACGTCGCGCACGTTGTTGCGGGCAAGGAGCAGAAGGTACGGTTCGCCACGACGCTGTTCGACTGGCTGGCGGCGAACTGAGCCCCCGAACATCGCCCCGATGCGTCACTGGCTGGTTCTAGGCTCGCTTGCAGCCGGTATCGCACTCGGCGCATGGATCGACTCCGCCGGGGGCGAGACGGCACACGAAATCGCGGCAGCGCTGGAATCACTCGGCACGCTCTGGCTGAACGCACTGCGCATGACCGTCGGGCCGCTCGTTTTCGCCATGCTGGTGTCTGCTGTCGCGAGTGTGTCCGACGCGATGGCCACCGGACGGCTCGCCACGCGTGCTATCCAGTGGTTCGGCGCGCTGCTGCTGCTTGCGGGCGTACTGGCCGTGACGATCGTGCAGGCGCTGCTCGCCATGTGGCCCGTCGATCGGGCGACGGCCGCTGCATTTCTCACCGGAGTTGGCAGCGACGCGACGCAGGCAGCCGCCAAGCTGGACTGGACGCAGTGGATGCAGCAATTGCTGCCGCCCAACATCATCGCGGCAGCGGCCGACAACGCCATCCTGGCGCTGGTCGTTTTTGCCACGCTGTTCGGTTTCGCTGCGACCAGGCTGCCGCAGGCGCAGCGGCTGGTGCTGACCGACTTTTTCGCAGCCATGGCCGAGGCCATGGTGGTCATCGTGCATTGGGTGCTGCTGCTTGCCCCGGTCGGCGTGTTTGCGCTGGCGCTCGGCGTGGGACGACAAGCGGGCGTCGGGGCCGCTGGCCTTCTTGCGCAGTACGCGATCACCGTGTCGCTCGTGATCGCCCTGCCGATCCTCGCAATCTATGCCGCCGTCGGCATGCGCAGTCGAACGAGCGTCAAGGATTTCGCGCTCGCCGTGGCGCCGGTACAGGTCATCGCCGCGAGCACACAGAGTTCGCTGGCCACGTTGCCGGTCATGATCGAGTGCGCGCGTGAACGCCTGCACGTGCGCCCGCGCGTGGTGCACCTGGTCTTGCCGCTGGCCGTCGCTGTGTTTCGTTTCACGAGTCCGCTCGGCAACCTTGGCGTCTGCTTTTTCATCGCAGCGATGTACGGCATCGAGCCGAGCCTGCTGCAGATGGCCGTCGCGATCCTCGTTGCGGTGGCCGTGAGTATCGGCTCGGTGGGCCTGCCAGGGCAGGTGTCATTCATTGCCAGTGTGGCGCCGATCTGCGCGGCGCTGGGCCTGCCCATCGAGGTGCTCGGCATCCTCGTTGCGGTGGAGATCATTCCCGACATCTTCCGCACCCTCGGCAACGTGACAGCCGACGTCGCGGTCACGACGTTGGTCGACGAACCGGAGTCGTTGGCGATCTCGAGTCGAGGTACCGCATGACCTCGGCGGTTGTCGTCACATCGGCGTAGCGCCGCCCCACGTCATCGAGGTTTGCGCGATGCGGTCCGGCGTCGGCATCGCCGCAGCACTCGTCGGGCACCAGCACGCGAAAGCCGTACGAGAACGCGTCGACGATCGTGGCGCGCACGCAGCCGCTGGTGGTGCATCCCGTGACGATGACGGTATCGACCTGCTGCTTGACCAGAAACGTGATCAGCGGCGTCTGGAAGAACATCGACGGCGCGTTCTTGCAGTACGTGAAGTTGCGCTCGTCGTGGATCTGCGGGTCCATCGCCGTGCACGGGTCGCCGTAGAAGAACTCGTCGCGAACCGGCTTGACCTTCCAGAACGGCATGTCGGCCAGGCTGCCGTACGCCGTGTAGCACGCTGCCACCGGCACGTTCTTGTCGCGAGCGACCTTGAGCAGCCCTGCCGTACGGTCCCGTGCGGCATGAATCAATGGCAGCCCGCCCAGCGGCCAGCGTGGGTCGGTGAAGGCCAGCTGGAAATCCACGACCAGCACCGCCGGGCGCACCCCAGCGGAGAAGCTCGGCGAGCTGTAGCCGACCGTGGTGTACGCATCGGCTACGGGTGGCGCCACGTCAGGCCGCCTTTGTCTTTTTTCGGGCTGCAGTCGCGGCCGACTTCAGCACACGATGCGAGAAGCTGGGCTGCTGCGGCGGCTCGAGCCCCGTTTCGGCCTTGCAGCGCTCCTTCAGCGACTCGATCGAGGTGAAGCCACGGTCGAACAGAGGCACGGGCCCACGCTCTGTGGCGAGCTTCGCACGCAGCTTGGCGGTCGCCGCCACGTCCGCGGAGAGGTCGGGCTTGATCACGACTCCGTAGTTGCGAGCGCCCTGCGGCGTCACGAGCCCTGCCTGCACGTCGAACACGACTTTTTCGACTTCGCGCTCGAATGGATCGCCGCAGCCGCCGCCACCCCACGTGTCGGACAGCAACAGGTCACCTTCATTCACCTTTACGCGGTCGATTTTCGAGTGCAGGAGTTCTTCCGTGCCATCGTTTCGCACCAGCGTCTTCTTGCTGCGCGCGCCGGGCAGGCCGCCGTTGACTCCCCACGGGTACGTCAGCCAGCGATCGTCATGGATCGAAATCTCGCCGGGCTCGAGGAAACGGTAGCCGATGCGAAGGCCGTTGCCACCCCTGTTCTTGCCGGCGCCACCCGTGTCCGGGATGGTCTCGTAGATGTCGATGCGCAGGGGGAAGTAGCTCTCGAGGAACTCGTTCGGCACGTTGGTGAACGAGGGCCACAGCGAATGACCGTCGGGGCCATCACCGAACGGCTTGCCGGGGATGCCGCCGAACGTGATCTGGTACAGCTGGTACCACTCGCCGTTCTTGTTATAGCCCGAGTACATGAAGTGGGGACTGTCACTGAATCCGGCCGCGCACATGAACGCCGGATTGCCCTGGCCCAGCAGCCCGCCCAGGATGTCGAAGATGCGGCCGAGCGCATGCGTGCGGCACGACAGCGCCGCAGGCTTCAGCGGCTTGAGCAGCGTGCCTGGCGGGATGCGCACTTCCATGAGGTCGTAGAAGCCGTCGTTGAAGAGGATCTGCGGGTCGAACACCATGATCATGTAGACGCCGGCGAACATCTTGAACATCTCTTCGTTCAACAGGAAGTTGATGGACGAGATGGACTGCGGATCGGTGCCCGTGAAGTCGAAGATGCACTTGTCGCCCTCGCGCCACATCGTGCACGCGATCTTGTACGGGCCCATGTTGAGGCCGTCGTCGCAGATGTAGTCCTCGAAGTACTGCTTCTTCTCCGGCACGGTCTGCCGGATCAGGTGGCGCATCGCGCGTTTGTTGCGCTCGAGCATGGCGTCCATTGCAGAGTAAAAAACATCGTCGCCGAAGCGCGTCGAGATCTCGGTGCAACGGATGGCGGCCGTGCGCAGCGCCGCGGCGATGGCGTTGAAGTCAGAGTAGTTCCACGTGGGCAGGCGGCAGTTGTGCAGGATCACCTTGAGGAGGTCGTCCTGCATCACCCCGCCCTTGATGATCTTGATCGGCGGGACAGAGACGCCTTCTTCGTAGATGGTGCGCGCATCGGTGGGCAGCGAGCCCGGGACCTTGCCGCCCACGTCCGTCATGTGTCCGAACATCGCCGACCACGCGATGATGCGCCCGTCCTTGTACACGGGCATCAGCATGAGCCAGTCGTTCTGGTGGTGCCAAACCCGTGCTCCGTCACCGTCACGGCTTGGAGTT
>JANNGT010000022.1:0-19039 GCA_031404015.1 Gammaproteobacteria bacterium
GCTCGCACCGATCAACTCACGATCGCCGAACCGCACGGAGCCGCTGGCGCTCCCATTAGCGGCCAGCAGGCCGAGGCACGCCAGCAGCAGTTGCGATTTGCCGGAGCCCGATTCACCGACGACGGCGAGGCACTCGCCCGCCCGCAGATCCAGCGCCACGCCCGACACCGCCCGCACCGCACCGTGCGGCGTGGCAAACGCCACCTCTAGGTCGCGCACCTGCAGCAGCGGTGCAGCGTCCCGCGACCCGTGTTGCGATGAGCGCAATGTCACGTGCGCTGCCTCGGATCCAACGCGTCGCGCAGGCCGTCGCCGAGGAAATTAAGGCACAGCAGGACCGTGGCCAGCACAGCCGAAGGCACCAGCAGCAACCACGGCGAGCTTTCCATCTCGAGCGCGCCTTCTGCCACCAGCCGCCCCAGGCTGGTGAGCGGCTCCTGCACGCCGAGGCCGAGGAAGCTCAGGAAGCTCTCGAACAGGATGACCTGCGGCACGGTGAGGGTTGCATAGACGATCACGGTGCCGAGCACGTTCGGCACGATGTGCCGCGCGATGATCGTCGCCGGCGGCAGGCCGAGCGCGATCGCGGCCTCGACGAATTCGCGTTGTCGCAGCGCCAGCGCCTGCCCGCGCACGATGCGCGCCATCGTGAGCCAGCCCACCGCGCCGATCGCGAGGAAGATCAGTACCAGGCTGCGGCCGAACACCACGGTCAGGATGATCACGAAGAACATGTACGGCAGCGCATAGAGCACGTCGACGAAGCGCATCATCCAGTCGTCGACGCGACCGCCCAGGTAACCGGCCGTGGCGCCCCACGCCACGCCGATCACCACGCTCACGAGCGTTGCGAGCAGGGCGACCAGCAGCGACATGCGCGTGCCGATCCAGACGCGCACGAAGAGGTCGCGGCCGTTCGCATCGGTGCCGAACCAGTGCCCGTTGCTCAGCGACGGCGATGTGGCGAGCGTCGCCTGCGACCAGTCGACCTGCTCCACCGTGTACTGGCTGAGCCACGGCCCCACGATAGCGAATGCGATCACGAGCAATAACAGTGATGCGGCCACGACCGCAGCGTGGCTCCGGCGCAGCCGCTGCCACGCATCGCTCCACAATCCCTGCACCGGTGCGGGTGCGAGCACGGCCTCAGCCATGACGGATCCGCGGATCGAGCCAGCCGTACAGGAGATCGACGGCGAGGTTGAGCAGCAGGATCAAGCCGGCGTAGAAAATAACCATGCCCATGACCAGCGTGTAGTCACGATTGATCGCGCCCTGCACGAAGTAGCGCCCGACGCCGGGCAAGCCGAACACCTGCTCCACCACCAGCGAGCCCGTCAACAGCGCCGCCGCAGCCGGCCCGAGAAAGCTCACGACCGGCAGCAGCGTCGGCTTCAACGCATGCCGTCGCAGCAGCGCCCCGCGCCCGAGGCCCTTGGCCCGCGCAGCCCGCAGGTAGGGGGCCTGCAGCACCTCGAGCAGGCTGCCCCGCGTGAGCCGCGCGATGTAGGCCACGAAAGGCAGCGCCAGCGTGATCACCGGCAGTACCATGTGCCGCACACTGCCTGCCTCCCAACCTGCCACGGGCAGCCAGCCGAGCTTGACGCCGAAGACGAGCGCGAGCACCGGCGCGAGCACGAAACCGGGAATCGCGATGCCGGCCAGGGCCACCGTCATGACCGCATGATCGACCGGCCCGTCGTGCCGCAACGCCGCGGCGATGCCGAGCGGCACGCCCAGCAGCACTGCCACCAGCAGGCCGAGCACGCCGATGGTGAGCGTGACCGGCAAGCCGCGACCGATCAGCTCGGCCACGCTGTAGTCCTTGTACTTGAAGGAGGGACCGAGGTCGCCGCGGGCAAGCCCGCCCAGGTAGCGCCCGTACTGCACGAGCATCGGCTGGTCGAGGCCGTAGGCCGCCTGCAGGTTGGCCTCGATCTCAGGCGGTATGCGCTGTTCCTCGTCGAACGGCCCGCCGGGCGCGAGCCGCATCACGAAGAACGCGGCCGTGATGATGACCAGCAACGTCGGGACGATGCCGAGCAGCCGGCCAAGCGCATAGCGGATCATGTCGCGGCGCCGTTGGTGCCGAGCAGTTGCAGGAAGCCCGCTTCGTCCGCGATGCGCACGCCCAGGTCCTGGGCCTTCTTGAGTTTCGACCCGGCCTCCGCGCCCACCACCAGCAGCGTCGTCTTTTTCGACACGGAATCCGTGACCGTGGCGCCGGCCGCGCGCGCGCGCTCCCGCGCTTCCTCGCGCGACATCGTCGCGAGCGTGCCCGTGATCACGACCACCTGCCCGGTCAGCGGGCCGCCTGTGACCGCTGCCGCCCGCTCAAGCGCGGGCCAACGCACGCCGGCGGCGCGCAACTGCTGCATCACGCTGCGATTGCGTTCCTCGTCGAAGAACTCGCGCACGTGCGCCGCCACCACGGGCCCGACGTCGCGCACCTGCTGGATCTCGTCGAAACTTGCAGCCTGCAGCGGCTCGAGGTCGCCGAAATGATCCGCCAGCGCGAGCGCCGTGGCCTCGCCGACGTCACGGATGCCGAGCGCGTAGAGAAACCGGGGCAGCGTGGTCTGCTTGCTGTGCTCGAGCGCCGCCACCAGGTTGGCCGCGGACTTAGGCCCCATGCGCTCGAGCGCGCCGATTTCCGCCGGCGTGAGCGTGTAGAGGTCGGCGGGCGTCGTGACGCGATTACTCTCGACCAACTGTTCCACCAGGCGTTCACCCAGGCCGTCGATATCGAGCGCACGGCGCGACGCGAAGTGCCGCAGCGCGCCGAGACGCTGCGCCGCGCAGACGAGGCCGCCGGAGCACCGCGCCACGGCCTCGCCTGCGGTGCGGTCGACGTGCGACTGACAGACCGGACAGCGCGTCGGCAGCGTGACGATCTGCGCGTCTCCCGGCCGCAGTTCGGGGATCACGCGCACCACTTCGGGAATCACGTCGCCTGCGCGGCGGACGACCACGGTGTCGCCAATACGCACGTCCTTGCGCGCGACGTCGTCCATGTTGTGCAACGTGATGTTGCTGACCGTCACGCCACCCACGAACACCGGCACCACGTGCGCGACGGGCGTGAGCGCACCGGTGCGACCGACATAGAACCTGACGTCGTGCACGACTGTGGTCGCTTCCTCCGCGGGGAACTTGTGGGCCATGGCCCAGCGCGGCGCCCGCGCCACGAAGCCGAGGTCGCGCTGCCAGTCGAGCCGATCGACCTTGTAGACCACGCCGTCGATGTCGTACGCCAGCTGAGTGCGGCGCGCACCGATCTCGAGGTAATAACCGAGGCAGCCCGCGACGCCCTCGACCGCGGCGATCTCGGGGCAGGTGCGCAAGCCGAAGTCACGCAGTGCCCGCAGGATCGCGCTGTGCCGCGCGGGCATCGTCCAGCCTTCGATCGCACCCACGCCGTAGAAGAACAGGTCGAGCGAGCGCTCTGCCGTAATCGCGGGATCGAGCTGGCGCAGGCTGCCTGCCGCCGCGTTGCGGGGATTCGCGAACGTCTTCTCGCCGCGCGTAGCCTGGCGCGCGTTCAGCGCTGCGAAGGAACGGCGGGTCATGAAGACCTCGCCTCGCGCCTCAAGCACGGCCGGCAGGTGCTTCCCGCGCAGCTGGATCGGCACCGAGCGGATCGCCCGCACGTTGACGGTGACGTCCTCGCCCCGCGAGCCGTCGCCGCGCGTGGCGGCCTGCACGAGACGTCCGTGCTCGTATCGCAGAGTGATCGCGAGGCCGTCGATCTTGGGCTCGGCCGAATAAGCGATTTGCTCCACGTCGAGCCGCTCGCGCACGCGCCGGTCGAAGTCGAGGATGTCCTGCTCGGTGAACGCATTGTCGAGCGAGAGCATCGGCACCGCGTGCACGACCTCGCGGAACTCGCGTGACGCCTGGCCGCCCACCCGCTGCGTGGGCGAATCTGGATCGGCAAGCTCGGGATGAT
This sequence comes from Gammaproteobacteria bacterium, assembly GCA_031404015.1. Classification (GTDB taxonomy): domain Bacteria; phylum Pseudomonadota; class Gammaproteobacteria; order Steroidobacterales; family Steroidobacteraceae; genus RPQJ01. Next base: position 3,950 of record JANNGT010000022.1, read on the forward strand.
CCGTCTCGAGCTGCTGCAGCTCGCGCATCAGCGCATCGAACTGTGCGTCCGGGACCTCCGGATCGTCGAGGACGTAGTACCGGTAGTTGTGGGTCTCGATCAGCTCGCGCAGCTCGCGGGTTCGTCTCGCCAATTCGCGGGACGTCGCCATGGCGCGGGCTCAGGCCTGACCGGCGCTGCGTTCGAACTCGAGCGCTTCCTCGCGCAGCTTGCCCACGCGCAATGCGGTGAGAGGCGCGCCGCGCTCGTCGGCCAGCGCGCCGTTCAGGTGCGTGGCCAGGGCCCGGGCGGTGAAGATCATGTCGTCGAAGGCATCGGCCGCCAGTACCGGACCCGGCAGCACTGCGAACATAGCGACACCCGGGTATTGCGTCATCTCCATGGACTCGATCTCGAACGTGCCCGGCTCTTTCAGGCTGGCCACCGAAAAGATCGGGCGGCCGTCGTCATGCAGGTGATGGAAGATTTCGTAGCGACCGAATTCCAGGCCCTCGGCCCGCAGCGACTTGAGCAGCTCGGTGCCGTCGAAGCGCGCGGGCGCAAGCGCCGTGACCCGGATCGCGATGATTTTCTGTGGCGCACGTCCTGTAGCGGCAGCCGGTTCGGGGGCAGCCGACGGCTCGGCCCGACGCGCCGGTGCGACGGGCTCTACCTGCAAGGTGGGCTCCTGTCGCGCAAGTGACACGGACGGTTCGGTGCGGACCGACGACAGCGTGGGTTCGCGGCGTGCAAGCGCAGGCCGCTCCAGCACAACTTCGTCGTCAAGGATGGCGGCGCGGCGCTGGGGCGGCGGCGCCTCCAGGCCAGCGTCGTCCAGGTCGATATCGGCGTCGAAGCTGTCCGTGCCGCCAAAGCTCGGCTCGATGCGACGGGCGTCGGCGCGCAGCACGGCGGGTTCGTCGGCCGCGTCTGCGTCCATGGCTTCTTCGAGCTGGGTTTCGAATCCCTGGGCCGCGCCCGTGAACACGGCGGGGCGGCGCGAGCCTTCGATATCCCCGCGGCCTTGCCAGCGGGAACGCATGCCCCAGAGGTACAGGGCGATGATGAGAATCACGCCTGCAGCGAGCAGGATCCAACGCAGTTCGTTCATCGATTCAGCAGCTTCCTTCAAGCGTCACATGGCCGCCATGCGCACCGCTTCGTCGACGTCGACCGCGACGAGGCGCGAGCAGCCTGGTTCGTTCATGGTAACGCCGAGCAGCTGGTTGGCGAGTTCCATCGTCGTCTTGTTGTGCGTGACGAAGATGAACTGCACCTGGTCGGACATCTCGCGCACGATGTCGCAGAACCGGCCGACGTTGTTCTCGTCGAGCGGCGCGTCGACTTCGTCCAGCAGGCAGAACGGCGCCGGGTTGAGTTCGAAGATCGAGAACACCAGCGCAACGGCCGTGAGCGCCTTTTCGCCGCCCGACAGCATGTTGATGGAGCTGTTCCGCTTGCCCGGCGGGCGCGCCATGATCGCGACGCCCGCCTCGAGCACGTCATCGCCGACGAGTTCGAGATAGGCCTGGCCGCCGCCGAACAGGCGCGGGAACTTCTGGCTGAGACCGGCATTGACCCGGTCGAACGTGTCCTGGAAGCGCGACTTGGTCTCGCGGTCGATCTTGCGGATCGCGTCTTCGAGCGTGTTGAGCGCGTCGTTGAGGTCGGCGAACTGCCGGTCGAGGTATTCCTTGCGCTCGGTCTGTTCGGCAAATTCTTCGATCGCCGCCAGGTTGACCGCGCCCAGGCGTTCGATCTTCTCGCTGGTCTCGGTGAGGCGCTGCTCCCACACCGGCACGCTGGCGTCTTCGACCAGCGCGGCGATGACGTCCTGCAATTCCAACCGTGTCGCGACGAATTGTTCCATATAGGTTTCGCGCCGGACCTTGAGCTCCTGCACGGTGAATCGCACGTTCTCGAGTGCCGAGCGCGCCTCCTCGACGGCCGACTCCGCCGTGACGCGGCGCTCGTCGAGAGCCCGCAGGTTGGCGTCAACTTCCTCCATCTTGTGTCGTGCCGCCGAAAACTCGGCTTCGACCGCGACGCGACGCTGCAGCGCTTGCTCGAGCGTGACCTTGAGCTGCGCCTCGCCCTGCTCCCCGTCCATGATCTGCACCGCGAGATCGTCGCGCCGCGCTTCGAACTGCGCCACCTGCGCGTCGAGGCGCTCCAGGCCCGACAGCAGCGACTGGTAGCTGGTCCGGCGCGACTCCACGCGGATCGCCGCTTCGTTCGCGGCGGTGCGCGCACCCTGTGCCAGCTCGCGCGTTTCGACCAGGCGCGCGCGCAGGCCTTCGCGTTCGGCTTCGAGCGCGACGCGACGGTCTTCCAGTTCGGCCATCGCATTGATTGCTTCTTCGAGGCGCCCGCGCGCCGCGCGGCTGCCCGCGTTGGCCGCTTCGAGCGCGCCTTCGACTTCGGTCATCTCGAAAGCCAGCTGCTGCATGCGCTGGCTGCGCTGGTCGGCGCGTGCACGCAGGCTGTCGATCTGTGAGCGCAGGCTCATGTGGCTGGAGCCGCTGCGCGAGACGACCGCCTGGTGGCTGGCGAGCCGGTCTTCGAGATCGCGTACGCGGCTGCGCAACGCTTCGAGATCGGTTTCCGCTGCGCGATGCCGCGACTGCTGCACTTCGAGCGAGGATCGCTCCGCCCGCAAGCGTTCCTCGCGTTCGATGACGCCTTCATGGGCATCCTTGTCGCGGCTGACGCGCAGCCAGTCCGGGCCGATCCAGATGCCCTCGCGCGTGATGACTGACTGACCTGCGCGCAGGCGAGGACGCAGGTTCAGTGCTTCACCCAGCGTGTCGGTGGCCACGATGCCTTCGAACAACGCATCGAGCCCCGCGGAGCCGCGCACGCGCGAACGCAACGTATCCTGACCGTGGCCCGAAGTCGTGGGGCCCTGAGCGCCTGCGAAAAATGTCACGGTGCCCGCGGTGAGGCTTTCGAGGGTGCCCGCGACGTCTTCGAGCGAATCGACGCAGACAGCTTCCAGGTAACCGCCGAGCACGGTTTCGACGGCGCGGTCCCAGCCCTTGTCAACCGTGAGCTGCTGCGCAAGGCGCGGGCTGCGCTCGAGACCACGCGACTTGAGCCAGTCGACCACCTTGCCCTGTCCCTGTCCGAGTGCCGCACGCTGCAATGCTTCGAGCGAGACGATGCGGCCTTCGACATCCTGCGATTCGCGTCGGGCCGCCTGTGCTGCAGCCGCAAGTTCGCGCTCGCGGCCGCGTTCGGCCTGCAGTGTCGCGACGAGTTCGTCCAACTGGCGGCGCGCGGCTTCGTGCTGTTCGCGCGCTTCGACTTCCTGGGCGCCGAGGCCGGCGAGCGTGGCCGCCACGTCGGCTGCGGAAAGCGTGCCGTGCTCCTGCGTCGCGCGGTCGCGCTGGTGCAACAGTCCACGCAGCTGGTTTTCCATGACCTCGAGGCGCGCGCGTTCGGCGCCCGCGGCAGACGAGGCCTGCCGCAGTGATTGATTGAACTGTTCCCAGTTCTCCTGCCAACCCGACATCGCGGCCTCGGCGGCGGCGAGTTCGGTCGCTGTCGCTGCTTCCGTGGCGCGGGCCTGTTCCAGGCCCGGTCCCATCTCGGCGAGCGCCGATTCGAGCTCGGTCGCAAGCTGGCGGTCACGCACGCGATGCAGGTCCGCGTCCTGCACGCCCTGCGCGATCTGGTCGAGTTCCTGCTTCTGCCGCGCACGGATCTCGCGCGCGTGGTCGATCGCCTGCTCCGTGCGCGAGATGTCTGCGCCGACCTGGAAGTAGCGGCCCTGCACCTCGGAGAGCACCGCCGCCTGGCCGTCGTGCTCCTGCCGGGTGCGTTCGATCGCGGCTTCGATCGAGCGCTGATCCGCCACGGCGGACTGCAGGGCGAGATCGCGCTCGTTGAGGATGGCCTGGCGCGCGCTCGACTCGGTCTCGACTTCACGCAACTTGAGCGCCAGCAGTTCAGCGTGTGCCTGGCGTTCTTCCTGCTTCAATGCCTGGTAACGGCGCGCCGTGGCGGCCTGGCGCTGCAGGTGGCGCAACTGCTTCTCTATTTCGTCTCGCAGGTCATTGAGACGCGACAGGTTCTCGCGCGTGCCGGCGATGCGGCTTTCGGTCTCCTTGCGCCGTTCCTTGTAGCGGGAAATGCCCGCGGCCTCTTCCAGGAAGGCGCGCATGTCGTCGGCCTTGGCCTCGATCACGCGCGAGATCATGTTCTGCTCGATGATCGCGTAGCTGCGCGAGCCTAGACCTGTTCCAAGAAAAAGCTGGGTGATATCCTTGCGGCGGCAGCGCACGCCGTTCAGGAAATAAGACGACTGGCCATCTCGCGCGACGAGGCGCTTCAGCGAAACTTCCGAGTAATTTGCGTACTCGCCGCCGAGCTTGCCGTCGGAATTGTCGAAAACCAGCTCGACCGAGGCCGTGCCGACAGGTTTGCGTGTGCCCGAGCCGTTGAAGATCACATCCGCCATCGAGTCGCCGCGCAGGTGCTTGGCCGAGATCTCTCCCATCACCCACCGCACCGCGTCGATGATGTTGGACTTGCCACAGCCGTTCGGCCCCACCACGCCGACCAGGTTCGTCGGGAAACCGACCGAGGTCGGGTCCACGAACGACTTGAAACCGGCCAGCTTGATCTTGCTCAGACGCATCATTCACCCGGAAACAGACGGAGGCGTGGCGAAACGCGAATTCTAGAAGAATCGGACTCGGCTCACAGCATTTCCGGCCCCGGGGTCAAGCCCTGTCAGTGCAGCGGACGACCTGTTTTTTACGGGTGGACGCCTGCTGTTCCGCCTGTATAATCGCGCGCCTCCAACCGGAGTGGGGAGTTCGTCGATGCCTGTCAAGAAACCGTCTGCCAAGCCAGCGCAGGCGCCAAAGACAGTTTCTACCAAGGTCGCCAGACCGGCGCCCAAAACAGCGGCCGCACCTGCGGCTCCCAAGCCTGTGTCTGCCAAGGAAAAGGCCGTGCCACGCAAGACCGTTACCACCGCTGCCACGCCAGCCGTAAAGCCCGCCCCAGTCAAGACCAAGCCAGCGCCCAAGGCTGGTGTCGACGACACGCGCTCCGAGGACGCAGACTACGCAATGAACCCGAGCCTGCTGTCAGGTCCTCGCAACGTCCAGCCCTACCAGGTGCGGAAGGGCGAGGAGTACATGAGCAAGGAGCAGCTCGTTCACTTCCGCAGGATCCTCTCCGTCTGGAAGCAGGACCTGATGCAGGAAGTGGATCGCACGGTGCTCCACATGAAGGATGAAGCGGCGAATTTTCCGGATCCGAACGACCGCGCCACGCAGGAATCCGAATTCAGCCTCGAACTGCGCACGCGCGACCGCGAGCGCAAGCTGATCCGCAAGATCGACGAAGCCCTGAAGCGCATCGACGACGGCAGCTATGGCTTCTGCCTGGAAACCGGCGAACCGATCGGCGTCAAGCGCCTCGAGGCTCGCCCGGTGGCGACGCTGAGCGTCGAAGCGCAGGAGCGCCGCGAACGTCGCGAAAAGCAGTTTGGCGACCGGGACGACTTCTACCGCTGATCTCTTCACCACTCCCGCCGTGCGGGAGAGGTCGCGCTCAGCGCGGGTGAGGGCAGAGCAATGAGCTATCGCGGCCGTTTTGCTCCCTCGCCCACCGGCAGGCTCCATTTCGGCTCGCTGGTCGCTGCCGTCGGCAGTTATCTCGACGCGCGCGCACACGAGGGCGAGTGGCTCGTGCGCATCGAGGACCTGGATCCGCCGCGCACACGTCCAGGCGCTGCAGACCAGATCCTGGCTGACCTCGAGGCATACGGCTTCAAGTGGGATGGTCAGGTCGCGTGGCAGAGCGACCGCTTCGACGCCTACGGCGAGATTGTGCAACGCCTCGCGGGCGCCGGCGCAGTCCGCGTTTGTTCGTGCAGCCGCTCAGCCCTCTCGCGCTTGCCCGAGAATGTGGCGCGTTCGGGTGACTCCGGCGATGAGTTGTTCCATCCGCTGGCTTGCCTCGAAGCAGCGGCGGCGCCCGGGCGCTCACTGCGCCTGCGCGTGCCGGACGGGCCAGTGACATTCGCTGATCGCAGCCTGGGGCTGCAGTCGATCAACGTGGCCGCCACGGTCGGTGACTTCGTGCTCCAGCGCCGCGACGGCCTCTTTGCCTACCAGCTTGCCGTCGTCGTGGACGATGCGGCACAAGGCATCACTGACGTCGTGCGCGGCTGTGACCTGCTCGCAAGCACCGCCCGCCAGCTGCTGCTGCAACGTGCGTTGGGGCTGGCGCCGGTGCGATACATGCATTTGCCTCTTGCCGTGGACGAACGAGGGCTTAAGCTCTCAAAGTCAGGAGAAGCACCAGCCGCCGACGGATGCGACGGCGAGCGAGCGAGCCGACTGGTCAGCGTGCTCGAGTTCCTCGGGCAGACGCCGCCGCCAGCGCTGCTGCACGCGAGTCTGGACGAAGTCTGGGAATGGGCGCGCCGTCATTGGCGCATCGACGGGTTTGCAGGCTGTGCAGCACGCACGGCACCGCAAGTGGCATGCTAGGCCGGCTATGCCGGCAAGAGGACGCGAAACGATGGCGACTGCCGCGACGAAATCGAGAACCAGAAAAACGAAAAGCAGTGACACTGCCGGTGGCGAGGGCAGTACCAGCAAGGGTCCGCGCGTCATCCGCAAGTACCCCAACCGCAGGCTCTATGACACCGTGGAGAGCCGCTACGTCACGCTGGCGGACATCCGCCGCCTCGTGGTGGAACGCATCGACTTCGTCGTGCTGGACCGCAAGTCGCAGCAGGACATCACGCGCAGCATCCTGTTGCAGGTGATCGCGGAGCAGGAAGGCGGGGGCGAATCGCTGATGAGCCGCGACTTCCTGTCGCAGGTGATCCGCAGTTACGGCAGCGGGCTGCACGACTTCGTCGGCCGCTACCTCGATGAAAGCATCAAGCTGTTCGACAAGGAACAGCGAGAACTGCGCGACCGCTTCAAGAGCGTGGTCGGCATCGACCCGCTCGAGACCGTGACGCAGGTGGCACAGAAAAACTACCAGCGCTGGAAAGCACTGCAGGAAGAAGTTTTCTCGCGCTTGCCGCGGCCGTTCGGTCGAGACGACCGGGAGTAGGAAAGGGGTTAGTGACTAGGGGATAGGGGTTCGTCGGAGTAGGCGCTGCGCCATATGGTGGGCGTGTCGGAAATTCTGTGTGTGAGCCGGTAGATGACATCACTCACTCGCTCAACACGAATCGATCTTCGAACTGGATGGCCAGTTGCGCCTTGGCAGCATGCCACGTGATCGGCGGGTTCTTCCACTTCTCGGCGATGTGGCGCAGCGCCAGCCAGATCAGCTTCGTCGCCGCCTGATCGCTCGGAAAGTGCCCCTTGTTGCGCACGGCCTTGCGGACCGAGGCGTTCAATGACTCGATGGCATTCGTGGTGTAGATGATCTTGCGCACCTCGGCCGGGAAGACAAAGAACGGGATGACCGCTTCCCAGTTGCGCCGCCAGCTCTGTGCGATCGTCGGGTACTTGCGACCCCACGGGCCCTGGTCGAAGGCCTCGAGTTCGGCCGCCGCTGCCGCGGCGTTCGCCGCGCGATACACCGGCTTCAGTGCGGCGGCGATCGGCTTGCGTTCCTTCCAGGAAGCAAACTGCATCGAATAGCGGATCAGGTGCACGATGCAGGTCTGGACCACGGTCTGCGGGAACACCGCGGTGATCGCTTCCGGAAAGCCCTTGAGGCCATCGACCACGGCGATCAGGATGTCCTGGGTGCCGCGGCTGCGGATCTCGTTCATCACCCGCAGCCAGAACTTGGCCCCTTCGCTCTGCTCGATCCACAGGCCCAGCACCTCCTTGTGACCGGACGGCCGCATGCCGATCGCCAGGTACACGGCCTTGTTCTTCACCAGGCCCTCGTCGCGGATCTTCACCCGCAGCGCATCGAAGAACACGATCGCGTAGCTCGACTCGAGCGGACGGGACTGCCAGGCGGTCACTTCGTCGATGACCGAATCGGTCACGGCCGAGACGAGGTCGGGCGAGATCTCGATGCCGTAGAGCTCACGGACGTGGGCCTGGATGTCCCGGGTGCTGACGCCGCGGGCGTAGAGCGCGATGATCTTGTCGTCGAAACCGGGGAATCGCCGCCGGTACTTGCCGATCAGCACCGGGTCGAAGCGGCCGTGCCGGTCGCGTGGAATCGACAGCTCCAGCGACCCTTCAGGGGTCAGCACTGTCTTGCCACTGCTGCCGTTGCGGTGGTTGCGCCGGCCCGCCTCGGCCTCGTTCGCAAGATGCACGTCCATCTCGGCGTTGAGCATCCGCTCGGCCAGCGCCTTCTTCAGGTCCCCGATCAGGCCGCCCGAATCGAGTACCGACTTCGGGTCACGCCCGGCCAGCAGTTGATCCAGCAGTTCCTTGGAAAAAGACTCTGTGTCGTTCTTCGCCATACAATCCCCTCGCCCTCGCGGGCAGTGTATGGCCCAACACACAAAAAATCAGACAGTCCCATTTTCCCACCTGACCAAACGAACAAGGCCGGCAATGCCGGCCTTTTTCAATGAGAGCCTTCTACTTGTGCCCCAGAACCGCGCGCGCCGCAGGGCTCCTTCCTGCGCTTCCTGCGCTTCCTGCGCTTCCTGCCTACCTCACGTGATTCGGCGTGATCAGACCCGCATACCACGCGATGAACAGTAAAATGAAGAGCGCGACCGACAACGCGATCCGCACCGTCAGCGCATTGACCATGCGCTTCGACTGGCCTTCGGTGTCTTTCACCAGGTGAAACAGGCCTGAAGCCAGGCTCAGCACGATGGCGAACAGTACAGCGACGATGAGGATCTTGATGAGCATGGTCTGGCGAGTATAAATGAGCCTGCGGATTGCCAATCGCGACTTCGCTCCGCGTTTGTGGGCGGTTGCATTGACGGCCGCCGCGATGGCGGCATTCGTCTCGCTTGGCCTGTGGCAGCTCGAGCGCGGCCGCGAGAAGCAGTCGCTGGCGGATTCGTTCCAGCGTGGCACGCAGTCCATCGTGGTTCTAGAGCGACAGGTCGCGTTCGACGCCTTGCCGCGTTACCAGCACGTCCAGGCTGCCGGCCAGTACGATCCCGCACGGCAGATCTTCATCGACAACATGCCGTCGAAGACTGGCAAACCGGGGTACAGGGTGCTGACGCCACTGCAGCGTGCGGACGGCGATCGTCTGCTGTTGGTCGACCGCGGCTGGGTGCCCCTCGGCGCAACGCGTGAGGCGCTGCCTCCGGTCCAGGTGTCGTCGGCGCCGCGCACTGTCTCAGGCCGCCTCGATACGTTGCCCGCACCGGGAGTCCGCGTAGGGGAAGCCGGCGTGGCCGGCGACACGCATTGGCCACGCGTCCTCAATTTTCCCCGACAGGCGGACCTCGAGCGGGTGCTCGGTGCAAGCGTCGAAGCACGCATCCTGCTGCTCGACCCTGGCATGCCGGACGGCTACGAACGCGCCTGGCGCCCCGCGATGCAGTTCGGTCCGGAACGTCACCTGGGTTATGCCGTCCAGTGGTTCGCTTTCGCCATCGTCGCCCTGGTCATCTTCATCGCGCTCAGCCTGCGTCCCGTCAAGGATGCCGACGCTGCAACAGCGCCTCCGACGGATCCCGCACCATGACAACGCCTGCTGCACAGACCCCGGAACTTGCCAACCGCCGGCGCGGCCGTCGGCAATTGCTGGTGCTCGCCGGCCTGTTTTTCGTGCCGGTGTTCATCGCCTTCTACCTGTACTACGGTGGTTCCGGCTGGCGACCCGCCGGCGGCACCAACAAGGGTGACCTGATCAATCCGGCCGTGCCGCTGCCGCAAGTGGCGCTGGCGCAACCGGACGGCGCGCGCATCCCGCCAGATCTCCTGCAGGGCAAATGGACTGTCGCGTACCTGGGCGACGGTGCGTGCGACACACGTTGCCGCAAGGCGCTGTACCTGTCACGACAGTCGCGCATTGCGCTCAACAAAGACATGGATCGCGTACAGCGCGTGTTCTTTGCTACGAGCGTGCAAAAAATCGACGCGGCGTTCTTGGCATCCGAGCACCCCGACCTCGTGCTCGTGGCACTCGGCGATGACCCCGACTCACAAGCGTTGCTCGGAAAGTTCCCAGCGCTGGGCGGCGTGCCCGCGGCGACCGCGGGCCGGCTCTACGTGATCGATCCGCTCGGCAACCTGATGCTCAGTTATTCTACCGCTGCGCCTGACAAGGCGTTGTTCACGGACATCAAGAAACTGCTGCGGCTGTCGCACATCGGCTGAGTACTCTGCAGTGATCACCACGAATCGCCTGCCCACCTTTCGCAAGCTGTGCCTGCTGGGCACGATCGTTGCACTCTGCGTGATCGTGCTCGGTGCCTATGTACGACTGAGCCACGCTGGCCTGGGCTGTCCTGACTGGCCCGGCTGCTACGGTCACCTGACGGCCGGTGAGGCCGCCGAGAATCAGCAGGTCGTCAACGCCGCCTTCCCCGAACGCCCCATCGAGTATCACAAGGCGCTGAAGGAGATGCTGCACCGCTATCTCGCGGCGGCGCTCGGCCTGCTGATCCTCGTCATCGCTGCGCTTGCCTGGCGCAATCGGCACGACGCGCAGCAACCGGTGCGGATGCCGCTCGCCGTGGTCGCGCTCGTCATCTTCCAGGGCATGCTCGGAATGTGGACCGTCACGCTGCTGCTCAAGCCGGCGATCGTGTCTGCACACCTGCTGGGCGGGCTCACGACGATGGCGTTGCTCTGGTGGATGTCATTGCAGACGGCCCGGCGGTCGCGGCCAAAGGGTGAAGGCAGCCTGCGCCGCTGGGCGGCGCTGGGTCTTGTGGTGCTCATCGGCCAGATCATGCTTGGCGGCTGGGTCAGCACGAACTACGCCGCTGTTGCGTGCCCCGATTTCCCAACCTGCCAGCGTTCGTTCTGGCCCGACATGGATTTCAAGGATGCGTTCGTGCTCTGGCGCGGCCTCGGCATCGATTACGAAGGGGGCGTGCTGGACCATCCGGCGCGCGTCGCGATCCACTTCACGCATCGGCTGGGGGCGATCATCGCGGCGCTCGTCCTCGGGTTCGTCGCCTGGAAGGCCGTGCGGTCCGGGCAGTCCCGTGGTGTGCGCTCGGCCGGCATCGCGCTCGCACTGGCTCTGGTCACGCAAATGCTGGTCGGTCCGATCATGGTGCTGATGACCTTCCCGCTGCCGCTCGCCACCGCGCACAACGCCGTGGCTGCGTTGCTCGTGCTGGCGATGGTGGCCCTGCTCCGGTTCCTGTATCCGCCGAGGGCTTCCGGGCTCTACTGACGCCGGAACCGCCGGACCGTGTCGGCCGCGGACGTAGCGCGGCTGCAGACGGTCCGTAACGGTACAATTGCCGTCCTCATGAACTCTTCCAACCCGGACGTCGCGCCTGCTCCCGCCGCCTCATGGCGGGACTATTACGAACTGGGCAAGCCCCGCGTCGTCGCGCTGATCGTGTTCACGGCCGTCGTCGGAATGTTCCTGGCGGTGCCCGGCCTGCCGCCCTGGCAGGCGCTGGTCTACGGCACGCTCGGCATCGGGCTCGCGGCCTCGAGTGCGGCGGCCATCAATCATGTCGTGGACCGCAAATACGACGAGAAAATGGCCCGCACGATGAACCGGCCGATCCCGACCGGCCATGTGACGACGCAGCAGGCGCTTTTCTATGCCGCATTCATCGGCGTGGTGTCGATGCTCATTCTCTGGGTACTCGTGAACTCGCTCACTGCCGTGCTCACGTTCTTTTCGCTGATCGGCTACGCCGTGCTTTACACCGTGTGGCTCAAGCACGTGACGCCGCAGAACATCGTGATCGGCGGTGCGGCCGGCGCGGCGCCGCCCGTGCTCGGGTGGACGGCGGTTACCGGCTCGGCAGACCCCAACTCGCTGCTGCTGTTCCTGATCATCTTTGCGTGGACGCCGCCGCATTTCTGGGCGCTGGCCATTGCGCGCCGCAAGGACTACGCCAAGGCCGGCATCCCGATGCTGCCCGTCGCGTATGGCGTCGCGTTCACGCAGCTGCACATCCTGCTGTACACGATCATCCTCGTCATCGTCACGCTGCTGCCTTACCTCACCGGCATGAGCGGGCTGATCTACCTGGCAACCGCGGTCGTGCTCGGCGTGATCTTTTTGCGCTACGCGGTGGCAATGCGTAAACCCGACGCAGCGGACCAACTGCACATGCAGGCGTTCCGCTACTCGATCAATTACCTGATGGTGCTGTTCGCGGCGCTGCTGCTCGATCACTACCTGACCATCCGTCTTTAGGCGTCATGGCAGGACGTTCCTCGCATTTCGCCGCGCCGCTGCTGCTGGCAGTCATCACCGGCCTGATCGTCTACGTTTCGCTGTATCCATTCCGCTTCGTCGACGGTCCCTCGCTGGGCGAGGCGTTGCGTGCGCTCAGCTGGGCGCGGGCGGGACGTGGCGACATGTTCAACAACGTGCTGCTGTACGTTCCCTTCGGTTTCTGCGTCGCGCTCGTCGTCGAACCGCGCTGGGGCCGAATCACCGGCATCGTCACGGGCGCATTGCTGGGCCTGCTGCTGTCGCTGGGGCTCGAATTGCTGCAGGCGTCGGTGGCCATCCGCGTGTCGAGCCTGCGCGATCTGTCGCTCAACACGACAGGCTCGCTGCTCGGCACGATTCTCGGCACGGTGTTTCATGCGCTTGGCAGCCGGGTGTCGCCGCAGGGCACGCCCCGCAGCCGCTCAGCGTTCGTCGCAATGTCGATCCTGGTGTTGTGGCTGCTGGAAAGGTTGTGGCCGTTGTTGCCAGATCCGGGCCTGGGGCAACTGAAGCGCGCTGTGCGGCCGTTGCTCACGCCGCACATCGAGTGGATGCCGTTGCTCGGCTTCGTCGTCGGCTGGCTGGTGGTCGCACAGGTCGTGTTCGGCCTCGTAAAACGCCAGCGGGCGATGGACACCTTCCTGATCGTGATCGCGATCGTGCTGGCCGGCCGAGTGTTCGTGGGGGGCAGCACGCTCGACCTTGCAGAGATTGCCGCTATCGCGCTGCTGTTGCCGCTGCTCGTGCCCATCAGCCGTCTCGATGACGGTGCGCGCTCCACGCTCGTGGCCGTCCTGCTCGGTGTGTGGCTTGCATGGGGAGCCGTGCGGCCCATCATCGGCGGATCGATCACGCTGGCTGTCGATACCCCTGCGCTGCGCGACATGCTGCTGGGCAACGCGCCGCCGCCGCCGCTGCTTGCGAACAAGGCGTTCAGTTACCTGTCGCTCGGCTGGCTGCTGACCGCAGCCGGGCTGGTGCCGCACGTGGCCGCCGGCATGATGGTGCTGTTTGTGCTGTTGTTGACGATGCTGCAGGTCGGCGTGCCCAGCCCCGCCTACGGCTGGGTCGACCTGTTGATCGCATGCATTGCGGGCTGGGTTGTGGCGCGCTGGATGCCGCGACCTTGACGACGGAGCGCCGAGGCGGGACGAGGACTTTACTTTAACGCTCGGCGCGCGCGAGTCCTGTAGAATCCGCGTCCTTCCGATGGACGTTTCCCACATTCTTGCGCCGCTGAACGACGCGCAGCGGCAGGCCGTGAGTGCCCCGCTGTTGCCCACGCTCGTGCTGGCGGGCGCGGGCAGCGGCAAGACCCGCGTGCTCACGCACCGGGTCGAATGGCTGGTCCAGGTCGAAGGCGTGTCGCCGCACGGCATCCTTGCGGTCACGTTCACGAACAAAGCCGCCGCCGAAATGCGCCATCGCATCGAGACGCAGCTGGGGCTGCCGTCGGCGCCACTCTGGATCGGCACGTTCCACGGCATCTGCCATCGCCTGCTGCGCCTGCACTGGCGTGAAGCCGGCCTGCCGCAGGGGTTCCAGATCCTCGACGGCGAAGACCAGCAGCGCCTGGTCAAGAAGATCATCAAGGGCCTCGGCCTCGACGACACTCGCTGGGTGCCGCGCGAAGTCACGTGGTTCATCAATGCGCAGAAGGACGAGGGCCTGCGGCCTAAGCACCTGAAGGACGACGGCGATCCGACGCGCCGGCAGCTGATCAAGCTGTACGAAGCCTATGAAGACATCTCGCGGCGGAACGGTGTCGTCGACTTTGCCGAGCTGCTGCTGCGCAGCTTCGAGATCCTGCGCGACGTGCCTGGACTGGGCGACCATTACCGTGCCCGCTTCAGGCACGTGCTGGTCGACGAATTCCAGGACACGAACACGATCCAGTACAACTGGATGAGAATGCTGGTGGGGACGACCAGCGTGCCTTATGTCGTTGGCGACGACGACCAGTCGATCTACCGCTGGCGCGGCGCGCGGGTCGAGAACCTGCAGCAGTACCGCAAGGACTTCAACGACGTGCAGCTGTTCCGGCTCGAGCAGAACTACCGCTCGACCGGCAACATCCTCGACGCGGCCAACGCCATCATCGGCAACAACAGTGGCCGCATTGGCAAGAAGCTCTGGACCAGCGAAGGCAAGGGCGCGCCGATCCGGCTCTTCCGTGCCTACAACGAGCGCGACGAAGCCGAGTTCGTCACGGCCAAGATCCGGGAATGGATCGCGCGCGGCGGCAAGCGCGCCGACAACGCGATCCTGTACCGCTCGAACGCCCAGTCGCGCGTCTTTGAAGAATACTTGCTCGCTGCACGCATTCCGTACCGCGTGTACGGGGGGCCTGCGGTTCTTCGAGCGCCAGGAGATCAAGGACGCCCTCGCCTACCTGCGCCTGATTTCCAATCGTGACGACGACGCCTCGTTCGAGCGCGTCGTGAACCTGCCCACGCGCGGCATCGGCGCGCGCACGCTCGAGGTGTTGCGCGCCCACTCGCGCGAGCACGCCAAGTCGATGTGGCAGTCGGCCTTCGAGTGCAACGAGGATCTCGGCAGCAAGGCGGTCTCGTGCCTGCAGGCATTCCTGACACTGATCGAAAAGCTCGACGCCGAGACGCAGGGCCTGCCGCTGCACGAGCAGGTCGACCACGTGATCCAGGCCAGCGGGCTCGTCGGCCACTACCAGAAAGAGAAGGCCGACAAGGGTGAAGCCCGGCTCGAGAACCTGGACGAACTGGTCAGCGCCGCGCGCGGCTTCGAGCCCGACGACACCGACATGCCTCCCCTCATGGCGTTCCTGTCCCACGCGGTGCTCGAGTCCGG
>JANNGT010000023.1:0-26063 GCA_031404015.1 Gammaproteobacteria bacterium
ACGTCGCGGTGAACGACGCCCATCGACACGCCGTCCATGTCTTTGAGCTCATGCGCGGCGTGAAGCCCGCGGAGAACTTCGGTGACGATCCGCATCGCAACCACGGCGGGCACCGGGCCTCCGCGTTTTTGCAGGAGCTTGTTCAGCGCGAGGCCGGGCACGTACTCCATCGCGAGGTAGAGCGTCTCGCCGTGTTCCCCGAAGTCGTAGACCTGCGCGATGTTCGCGTGGTCGAGGCGCGCGGAGAGCTTCGCTTCGTCGAGGAACATCGCGCGGATGTCGAGGCGTTTGGCGAGCTCGCCGCGGATCGTTTTTATCGCCAGGAGCTTTTCGAAACCGTGCACGCCGCGACGACGTGCCAACAGCACATCGCCCATGCCGCCGGAGCTCAGCTTCGTTAAAACTTCGAAGCCGGAGATCGACACCAAGCTTTCATCGCGCTCGGTCATTGTGTGAAAATCTGCGCCCCCACTTACCGTTCAAACCTTCTACGTCGCGCCAACGCTGCCCCCGACCATAGACTGTTCAAGCGAGTGAGACGATAGCACGACCAGCGGTCCGTGCGCGGATTATCCCTCGTGCGCGTGAAGCCCGATGCGGCTCAGATGCGCGCGAAAACTTCGCGATAGAGCGCGGGATCGAGGTTGCCGCCCGAGAGCATCACGCCTGTCTTTCCGCGCCCTTCGCGCAACGCTGCGGCGAGCGCGGTCGCGCCGGAGGGTTCGAGCACGACGCGCAGCTCGCGCAATGCGAAGGCGATCGCATCGAGCATCTCCGCATCGGTCACGAGGACGACCTTGCGAACATGACGCTGAATCACCGGAAAGGTGCCAGCACCCGGGATGCGCACGCGGAGGCCGTCGGCGATCGTCTGCGGCGGTTCGATCTTCGTCCGCTCTCCTTTTTGAAGCGAGAGGAACGTGTCGTTGCCGTCCGCGGGCTCGACGCCGATGACCTCCGTCTTTGGCGAGAGATGCGCGAACGCGACCGCGCAAATTCGGAGCGGATGTAGTCCGCCGTTACCGTCATGTCTTCCCGCGGCGCCCACTGCAGCACGACCTGGCCATTGGTCCTTTCGCTTTCAAATTCGGCAATGTTGTACGACACCGCCTGCGGAATGGAATAGCTCTCATCGGCTGTCTGCGGCCGGTTTATCTGGTTCTCGTCATTGACGACTCTGACATCAACGCTTCCATTTGGAAGCACGTCATCGCCCGGCCGGGTGTACCAACCATTCACCTGGCCCGAGTTCACACCATTGTTCCGGACCTGGTGGCTCGCGGTGACGGCGATGCCAAACTTGTCATCCATGAAACGACCGAGGTATATGCCCGACACTTCCGGTGTAACCTCATCGCCGGTGCGGGTCGATGTATCCATTACCGCCTTGGCCGCGAGACTCAGGGTTGGTTTTCCTTTGAGCGGCTCAGGCGTCAGGATATTGATGGTGGAACCGATACCGCCCGACGGCACGTCAGCTCGACCCGTCTTGTAGACCTGGACACCCGCCACGCCTTCGGAAGCCAGATCCCCGAAATCAAAGGAGCGGGTGACACCATTGTGGGTAGGCATCTGACGGCCGTTGATGGTCACCAGATTGAATTCCGGACCAAATCCACGCACCGTCACCTGGCTGCCCTCGCCGCGCTGCCGGTCGATCGACACGCCGGTGATCCGCTGCAGGGACTCTGCCAGGTTGGCGTCAGGAAACTTGCCGATATCTTCCGCAGAAATGGCGTCTACGACACCCATGGCTTCGCGTTTGATGTCCATGGAACGATTCAAGCTGCTGCGGATGCCGGTAACGACAATTTCTTCGAGTTCTTCCGTCACCGCTGTTGCGGGCGCGGCGTCCTGGGCGACAGCGGGAGTCAGTGCCGAAGCACCCAGGGCCAATGCAATGGCGGTGGCCAATGGTGTCTTGCGAAACGTTGACTGTTGCATGCTCAAGCCCCCCAGCTTGCGGTCGAAAAGTGGTGCTAGTGACGCACCGTTCTCTAATCACATTCGAATCTGACAGCGCTGTCACGACTGTATATATTAAACTATGACAGCGGTGTCAACATTGGTTGAAAAGCAACAGGCCAGGGCGGTCGCTTTCACTGATGATGGGATTCTAGGTGCCAGCAGCCGGACAGTAACGGCTGATGAATTCCTGGTGTGTCGTAAGTTGGTTCAGGACATGGTCGACCTTGTGCCGCTGGAACTGCATGAACTGGCGTAGTTCCTGCTCACTCATCATGTCCACAATGGGGTGATAGCTCTTCGGTTCAATTCCCTGTCCCAGCATGACCTGGGTCCAGCTGTTCTCGCGGAAGATATCCAGCTCGGTCTCGAACACACGACCTGTATCGCGGAACAGGTCCAGGCGATGCCGCAGGCTGTCAGGGATGGCCATCTCGCGGCAGCGACGCCAGAACTCGGTATCCGTTCGCTCTGTCAAGTGATAGTGCATGATGATGAAGTCGCGAATGAAGCGGAACTCGGTGTCCATTTGGGCGTTGAACTCCGTCCGGTCCGATTCGACGATGCCGCTGTAAGGAAACATCTGCAACAGCCGGATTACGCCGCGCTGGATCAGGTGAATGCTCGTGGATTCCAGTGGCTCGAGAAAGCCTGCGGCCAGGCCCAGGCCAATGCAGTTCCGGTTCCAGTGCTGCACCCGCTGCCCGGTGCGAAAGCGCAACAGCCTCGGTTCTGTAATGACGTCACTGTCGAGATTGCGAAGCAGGGTGTCGCGGGCTTCATCGTCGCTCATGAACTCACTGCAATAGACGAGGCCATTGCCAACCCGGGTCTGCAATGGAATACGCCACTGCCAGCCGCTCTCCCTGGCAATGGAGCGTGTATACGGAGTCAGCTCGCCAGCCGCTTTTGTCTGCACCGCGATGGCTCGATCGCAGGGCAGCCAGTGAGTCCAATCCTCGAATTCGGTACCCAGGGTCTTGCCCAGCAACAGGCTGACAAGACCGCTGCAGTCGATAAACAGATCCCCCTGCACGACCTGCCCTGATTCCAGTACCAGTTCAGAGATGTCACCGGAGCCGGTCCGGCGCACCTCGGCGATCTTGCCCTCGACCCGGGTTACGCCATGCTGTTCCGCAATCCCACGCAGGTACCTGGCATAACTCGTGGCATCAATGTGGTAGGCATAGCTCAGGCCATTCTCTTTCAGCAGACTGAACCTGTTTGCCCTGGCTGCCATCAGCTCCGGGGCGTAGCGACCATAGTCTTCGGCAAAACCCAGGCTCCTGGCTTTGAGCCAGAAGTGCTGGAAGCCTGCAGCCCAGCAACCCTGGCCGGTGAAGCCAAAGGAATGGATATAGTCATGGCCTATGGTCCGCCAGTCTTCGAAACGGATGGCCAGCTTGAAGGTGCCCTGTACCCTGGACAGGAAATCGGCCTCATCGATCTTCAGCAGACGATGCAGCGTTCTGAAAGGCGGGATGGTTGCCTCACCGACCCCGATGGTGCCGATGGCATCAGATTCGACCAGCACCAGATTCAGGTTCGCTCCGATCAGCCTGGCGATCGAGGCTGCTGCGGTCCATCCCGCAGTACCGCCACCGACGATGACAACATTCTTTATCTTCAAAGCTGACATGGGATTCCCGGCCTACAACAGTTTGTCTCGCAACATCTTGCGAATCTGCCGCGCATTCGACTCGTCCATGGGATTCAATACGCCACGCGCAGCTTCCGGAATGTGTTCGAAGTTCCCCGGTTCGGGATTGAACACATAGAAATCAAACAACTCCTGCCACTGTCTTCGCTGTGCTTCAGGCAGGTCGCGCAGGCCCAGGATCGCATGCTGCAGCACGCTCAAGGGAGGCCCCATGTAGGAGGGTGAGCTGCGCCACCAGTAATTGACCAACACATTGAAGGCACCCAACGCTTCGATGTGATGCCACCACATACTCGGCACGATAATGGCATCCCCGGGTTCCAGCACCGACATCTGGGCGGTCTTGACAGCCTCGCGGAATTTCGGGAATCGTTGATAGTCAGGCGCATGAAAGTCCAGCAGGCTGATTGGCTGCCCTGCCGGCGTGAAGTCCAGCGGCCCGACATAAAGATTCGTCAACTGCTCCGGCGGAAACACGATGACTCGACGATGCCCCGCGACGACGCAGGCAATATTGGCAGGGAAGTCGTAGTGCGCCGATACCCGGCTCTGGTTGCCGATCCAGATGCTGGCCAGTGGCGCCAGGTGTCGAATTGGCAGGTCGTTCTGTTCCCGGAAACCCGGCAGCCAGTGATCAACATTGGTTGAGCCGATATAAAGTGATGGCGGTGAAGGCAGATCGACATGAGACCGCACCTGCCGCACCGCTGCGGCCAGCGCCATCCGCCGATATTCAAAATTGAAGGCGGTCATGTCCTCGTTATAGAAAATCCGCCCGGCTGCCTCAGGCGGCGCATAGAGGGCCGTAACCACGTTACCCGAGTCAAATCCCAGCAGGTACTCGATCAGCCGGTCCGCCGACTCGAGGCCATGCCTGACGGCGGGCCAGTCCGAGATCAGCCCTCGCAGGACCAGCGGCTGATCAGACGCCAGCAGATCATCCGTGAGATCCGCGGCGGTGATGCCAGTTATCTCTGCAATCGGCTGATCGATTTCATTCAGGACATGCTGGCCGATCATAGGGTCACCCGGACCTGCCGCTAAACTCGCAGCCGGTTTCGTCTTTCGATCAGGTCACGCACCCGGGATAGCGAGGCGACTGCCATGAATACAGGTTGCAGGTAGCCGGCCTGGTTCAGCGACTCCAGCACGTCTCCCTTCAGCTGATAGAGCCGTTCCTCTCCGATGCAGTAAAAACCCTGCAAGGTCTTTTTGCCGCCATCAGTAAAGGCGAGATCCAGGACGATCTGCACCAGCAGTTGGTGCTGCAGCAGGGTGTCAATGAAACCGCTGCCGTGCTGCAGTCCGCGATGCAGTTTCTCCAGCAGTCCAATCTTCTGCTTCAGGAACTCCGATGGCTCACCCTCACTGTCAAACAATGCTACGCCCTCGTCCTGGCTGACTCGCGGGTGATCGAGATCCAGCGAAACCACCGGCGGTTTATCGCCACCCGCTCCACCGGTGGCAATCAGGAAGGGTTGCCGTTGCACCATGGTGGGAACATAAGTCGCATCCCAGCGATCGCCCTGCAGGAACAGGTTCTGGTCTGCTTCCAGACCCAGTACCGCAGCAGCAAAGAAACCGCCTGTGTTCGGATCCTTGGTAAACAGGATGGGGTAACAGCCCTGGATGTCCCTGAACTCCATGGGGTAGGTCATCACGCACATGACCGCGTCTCCCAGCGCTGCGCCGTAGCCGGTCCTGATGCGAAGTCGCCGATGTTTTTCCTTGTTCAGGATCTGGTACTGACTCATGTGCGCACTCTACGCAATGATCTGCTGTCTATAGCTTCTGGAATCCAAATTCCCTCACCTTGTTGAGCAGTTCCCTGTTGCCGGGTAAAGCCTGCTGCAGCTGTGCTGCCCGCGCAGCATTCTTCCGGAACAGCTCTGACGCCTGACGTTGCTGTTGCCGCTGAGAGAAGGTCTGCTGGGGCACTGTTTTGAATCCCATGCCATAAAGGATGTACTGATAGCTCGCGGTGGGAAACAGATCATCGACGGCTCCTGCATCCTGATGCCAGGGACTCCGAGAGCGCCACAACAAGAGTCGTTCGCTGAGTTCTTCCGGGATGGATGCAGCAGCGCGATTGTCCTGCCAATAGGGAGAGTCATTGCGCGCACTGAGGACATAGTGCAGTTTCAGGAATTCGATAATCTGGTTCCAGTGACGCGAAAATTTCCGGTTGTAACGCCTGGCCACAATATCCATTAATTCTCGAGTCGGGGGCAGCTGTTCCGCGATCATACCCGCAGCCAGTTCAACCATGACCAGCGCCGAGGCTTCAAGCGGTTCGATAAAGCCCGACGACATGCCAATGGCAACACAATTCCTGTGCCAGAATTCTCGCCGATGGCCAGGCTGAAACCGGATCTTCCGCGGCACGACACTGGCCGAAGCCTTTTCGCCGGCAATCTCCTTGATGTAGGCCAGCAGCTGAGCGGTAGCCTCATCCTCCGAGATATGAGCACTCGAGTAGACGTGGCCGGTACCACGACGCGTGGGCAGTCCGATATCCCAGATCCAGCCCGCGGTCTGCGCGGTTGCACGCGTGCAGGAGTGGATTGCCTGGTCTTCTTCCGTGTATGGCACCTGCGCTGCCAGGGCCGTGTCGTTAAAAAGATGCGCCTGCCTTGACTGGAATGGAATCCTGAAGTGCTCGCCCAGCAGCAGGCTGCTCGTGCCGGTACAGTCGATGAACAGGTCACCGGCTACTTCACCGACACGGTCGGTTGTGACTGACCGGATGTCGCCGTTCTCAGCCGCGTTTATCTGCGACACGTTCGCCTTGATGTGGCGTACGCCGAGCTGCTCAGTGCAGTGCCGACGCAGCAGTTCAGCGAATTTTCCGGCATCCAGGTGATAACCATAGTTCACGACAAAGGCGTATTCCGGTGTCGTGATCTGCTTCGGCGCAAGACAGTCGGCAAACAATGCAGTCTGCGGCGTCACGGCATCCGCAAATTGTGGCGCGTCGGTCAGCGCCAGCCAGTGAGGCGCGAGGTTGGTCTCGGCGTAGCCTGTGGGGATGGTAAATGGATGGCTGTAAGTGTCGCCGGTGCCCGTCTGCCAGTTTCGGAAAGACGTGCCCTGTTTGAAGCTGGCATCACACTCCCGGATAAAGTCAGTCTCAGACAGCCCGATGCGCCGGAGGGTCTCCCGCATGGATGGCCAGGTGCCTTCACCCACGCCGATGGTCGGTACATCCGGTGACTCTATCAGCAACACTTCAATCGGCTGCCGCGTATGCGGGCCGATGCGGTGTTCAGCTGCAATGACTCCGGCGGACAGCCACCCGGCGGAGCCTCCACCCACTACGACTATCTTGGAAATCCGTTTTTCCATGCCTTAAGCAGTATCCCACAAGTCCAATCCACGGATCGTCTTCAGGGCTGGATGACAGCGCTGTCACCATCGGCTAGGATTGCCCCCCGCAAGCAGGGGGAACGATAACTTGGCGTCCCGCACTCACCGCTTCCCGATTCTCGTGGTTGCAGCCGCGCTTGCCTCGCACCTGCCGTCCATGGGCCATGCCGAGCCCACGCATGTCGAGGGCCGCAGCGAGTACCGGGCGCCCCGAGCAGCGATGGTCCCGAGCATCGATGGCGTTGCGGATGAGGCGGCGTGGGAGACGGCGCCCTGGCGGGAGCTGTCCCATGGCTGGCTAGGGCCGGAGTACTCCTCCGACGACTTCCAGGGGCGCTTCAAGGTCGTCTGGGCGCCGGACCGCATCTACCTGCTCGTGGAGATCGTGGACGACGTACTGCTCGACCGCCACCGTGATCCGCTGGTGCAGTACTGGGACGACGACTGTCTCGAGATTTTCGTCGACGAGGATTTCTCGGGCGGCGATCACCAGTACAACCACAATGCCTTCGCCTACCACGTGTCGCTCGACAATCAGGCCATCGACATCGGCACCGACAGTCAGCCCCGCAGCTACTCGGATCATGTTGCAAGCCGCTGGAAGCAGCGCGGCAACACGATCGTCTGGGAACTCGCCATAGACATCTACTCGGACCAGTACGAGGACGGGTCATCCGTCAATCAACCGGTCCGGCTGTCAGCCGGCAAGGTCATCGGCCTCATGCTCGCTTATTGCGACAACGACGGCAGCGCGCTCCGTGAGAACTTTGTCGGCTCCGAGTCCGTGCCCTTCGGCAAGAAGGATCGCGGCTGGATCGACGCCGGACTCTTCGGCAAGCTCCTGCTGGAGGCATCCCCGTGAGTTCCAACCAACGCATGAACACGGCTGGCAAGGCAGGTCCAGACGCGGTCGC
Organism: Gammaproteobacteria bacterium; assembly: GCA_031404015.1. Taxonomy (GTDB): domain Bacteria; phylum Pseudomonadota; class Gammaproteobacteria; order Steroidobacterales; family Steroidobacteraceae; genus RPQJ01. The sequence goes on from JANNGT010000023.1 coordinate 7,906, forward strand.
GGGAGGATTCGTCGACGTCGCGGGCGAGCGGTATTACGTCATTCGAAATGTCGACAGGATCCCGCCGTTCTTCATCAGCATCATTTCCAGCGCCGACCACTGGCTCTTCGTTTCGTCGTCCGGAGGCCTGACCGCCGGCCGCGTTTCCCCGGAAACCGCGTTGTTTCCCTACCTTCCCGTCGACAGGATTCACGAGTGCGCTCCGCACACCGGCTGCAAGACGATCCTGCGGGTCGGTCTGCACGGCGGGCCGGTGCTCTGGGAGCCATTCAACCGGGAACACGATGGCCGCTTCGCGACCAGCCGCCATCTCTACAAGAGCGTCCTGGGCAACAAGCTCTGCTTCGAAGAGGTCAATCACGACCTGGCCCTCGCCTTCCGCTACACGTGGGCCACGAGCGACCGGCATGGTTTCGTGCGCCAGTGCGAGCTGCAGAACCTCGGGGACGAGACGTTGCGGGTCGAGCTGGTCGATGGCCTGCAGAACATCCTGCCCGCGGGCACGCCGCTGCTCGTGCAGACGGGTTCGAGCAACCTCGTGGATGCGTACAAGTGGACAGAGCTCGACGCAGGCACGGGGCTCGCGATGTACGCGCTGTATTCAAGAATTTCCGATCGCGCCGAACCGAGTGAGTCGCTGCGGGCGAATGTCGTTTACGGCCTCGGCCTCGACGCGCCGACGGTGCTGCTCTCATCGCTGCAACTCGAAGACTTTCGCCGCGGGCAGTCTGTGTTGCCGGAGGAGCGGAAGCGAGGCATCCGCGGCGCCTACTTCCTGGCTGCCAGCCTCGAACTGCCACCCCGCGGGTCGCGACGATGGCAGATCGTGGCGGACATCGAGCGTACCCAGGCGCAGGTCGTCGACCTGATCCGCCACCTCGCCGCTCCGGCCGAAGTTGCGCGGGCGGTGGCGCGTTCCGTCGATGCAGGCAGTGACGAACTGGCGCGCATCGTCGCCGCCGCAGACGGGTTCCAGGCCACTGCCGAGGAGTCCGTGACGGCGCATCACTATGCCAACGCGCTGTTCAACGTACTGCGCGGCGGCATTTTTCACGACCAGTACCGGGTCCCGGGCGGCGACTTCGCCAGGGGCGTCCGCCATTTCAATGCGCGTGTCTACGAACGTCACCGCGAACAGCTGGACGGCCTGCCTGGGACGCTTGCCGTGGAGGACCTGTTGTCGATCGTGAAGCAGACCGGCGACCCGCAGCTGGAAAGGCTCAGCTGCGAGTACCTTCCGATCACGTTCGGTCGCCGTCATGGCGATCCGAGCCGCCCGTGGAACAGGTTCACGATCAAGCTGAAGGACGAGCGCGGCGAACCGTTGCTGTCCTATGAAGGCAACTGGCGCGACATCTTCCAGAACTGGGAAGCGCTGTGCTTCAGCTTCCCGGGGTTCATCGAGCACGTGGTCGCCAAGTTCGTCAACGCCTCGACCGTGGATGGATACAACCCGTATCGCATCACCCGGGACGGAATCGACTGGGAAGTCGAGGACCCGAACGATCCGTGGAGTCACATCGGTTACTGGGGCGACCACCAGATCATCTACCTGCTGAAGTTCCTGGAGCTTTCGCGCCAGTTTCATCCGGCCCGCCTGAGCGAGCTGCTGCACCGGCCCATCTTCAGCTATGCGAACGTGCCGTATCGGATCAGGAGCTTCGCTGACATCGTCGCCGACCCGAAGCAGACGGTGGACTTCGACTGCGCGCTCGCCGCGCGAATCGCCGAGCGCGTCGCGGCGATGGGCGCCGATGGCAAGCTCATCCTCGAACCCGGCGGCGACGTCTACCAGGTCAACCTGCTCGAGAAGCTGCTGCTGCCCTTGCTCGCCAAGCTCGGCAATCTCGTCGTCGATGGCGGGATCTGGCTCAGCACGCAGCGACCCGAATGGAATGACGCGAACAACGCGCTGGTCGGCCAGGGCGTGTCGATGGTCACGCTGTACTACATGCGCCGCTACGTGCGCTTCCTGCAGGAGCTGCTGGCCGGGGAGTCGGGATCCACGCAGCTTTCGGCGGAAGTCAGGGACTGGCTGGCCGACACGTCCGTCGCGCTCGCAAATGTCCGTCCGTTCCTCGGCAAGGGCCCGATCAGCCCGGACCGGCGTTGGCACTCAATGCAGGAACTGGGCCTGGCCGCGGGCCGCTACCGGGCTGCGGTGTACCGCGACCAGCCGTTCACGGGGAAGGTGGAGCTGCCGCTCGGGCAGGTCACGAGCCTGCTCGGGGCTGCGCTCGCGGCAATCGATCACAGCATTCACACCAACCGCCGGCAGAACGGCACGTACAACGCGTACAACCTGCTGCGGTTCGGCAAAGATGAGGTTGGCATCGATTCGCTGTATCTCATGCTCGAGGGACAGGTTGCCGCCCTGAGTTCCGGCGAGATCGCACCGCACGCGGCTGCAGCCCTGGTGGAAAGCCTGTTCGAGAGCGACATCTACCGGGCCGATCAACGGTCGTTCATGCTGTATCCAGACCGTCCGCTGCCCGGCTTTCTCGAAAAGAACCGCATCCCTGCCGGCAGCGTCGAGAACAACGTATTGCTGCGACGCATGATCGCTGCAGGCGACGAGCGCATCGTCTCGCGCGACGACGGCGGCAACTATCGCTTCCACGCCGACTTCAGGAACATCGGCGACCTCGATGCCCGGCTCGACGCCATGTCAGCACTGTACGGCGACGACCTCCACGCCGCGCGCGGGTCGCTGCGCGCCCTGTATGAACAGGTCTTCAGTCACCGCGAGTTTACCGGTCGGTCCGGCGGCATGTTTGGCTTCGAAGGCCTCGGCTGCATCTACTGGCACATGGTGTCGAAGCTGCTGCTTGCCGTGCAGGAGAATTTCTTCACTGCGCTTGAGGCCGATGCCGGGGCGGAGATCTGCCAGCGCCTCGGCGGTTTGTACTACCGCGTGCGCGAAGGCATCGGCTTCAACAAGACGCCGGCCGAGTATGGCGCCTTCCCGACCGACCCTTATTCGCATACGCCCGGGCACAGTGGCGCCCAGCAGCCCGGGATGACCGGGCAGGTCAAGGAAGAGGTGCTGTCCCGCTTCGGCGAACTCGGATTGAGGGTTGCTGGTGGCGCAGTGCGCTTCGATCCGAGGCTGCTCCGCGCCTGCGAGTTCACGCCCACGCCTCGCCAGTTCCGCTTCCTCGACGTCGACGGTGAGTGGCAGGAGCTGACGGTTCCAGCGTCGGCACTGGCGTTCACCTGGTGCCAGGTGCCGATCGTCTATCGTTTGCGCGGCGAAGGTCGCCCGGTGTTGGCGATCACGATGCGGGACGGCAGCACCGAGAGCTTGCCGCAGTTGTCGCTACCGGCCGACGTGAGCTCGGCACTCTTCCGGCGCAGCGGCCACGTTTGCCGGATTACGCTGGATTTGCCGCGCGAAATGCTGCTGGGAGCTTGATCTCTCCATGCCAAGAGCGACCATAAATGACGTTGCCGAGCTCGCCGGAGTCTCGATCAAGACGGTATCTCGCGTCGTCAACAAGGAACCCAACGTTCGCGACGCGACCCGGGCAAAGGTCGAGAAGGCCATTACCAGGCTCAGTTACCACCCCAACATGTCGGCGCGGAATCTGGCGAGTCCGCGTGCGCGCCTGATCGCGCTGATCTATCACGATACCAGCTCCTACGATATTCCCAGCGCCGGTTACGTGATCCGGATGCAGACCGGCGCCCTGTCGGCATGCCGCAGCGCGGACTACAGGCTGGTCATCTACCCCTGCGACTTTCGCACGGGATCCATCGGCGCAGAGCTGAATGCGATGATCGAACACGCCCGGCCGCAGGGAATCGTGCTGGCCGCACCGTTGTCCAACATGCCGCGGGTCGTGCAGGCAATCGTCGCGACCGGGACACCGATGGTCCGCCTGTCGCCGGGCACACAGGGCGGCAAGCAGTGCTCTGTGGCAACCAATGATCGCGGGATCAGCGCGGCGATGACCCGTTACCTCGCGTCCCTCGGGCATCGGAAGATCGCCTTCATCAAGGGACATCCGAGCCACAAGGCGGTCGCCAACCGGTATCTCGGGTATGTGGATGGGCTGCAGCAAAGTGGCCTGGATTCTTCGGAACACTTCGTCGAGAACGGTGACAACTCATTTGGCTCCGGCGAGGCCGCGGGTCGCAGGCTCTTGTTGCTCAAGGCCCCGCCGACCGCGATTTTCGCAGCGAATGACGATATGGCGGCGGGAGTGATCCGGGCGGCCGCCCTGCTCGGACTCGACGTGCCCGGACAGCTGTCCGTCGCAGGCTGCGATGACATTTCACTCGCACGCCAGTTGTGTCCGACACTCACGACCATTCGGCAACCGCTGTCCAGCATGGCCGAGCGGGCAGCGCAGATCCTGATCCGCAATGCCGACGACGAGTCGCCGCTCCAGGGAGCAGAAATGATTCCTGCGACGATCGAGATCCGCGAGTCCACCGGACCGGTGTCAGCGAACACGCGACTGCGAGGGTCTCGAGCTCAGGGATTGCCCGAGTAGACCCGCACGTAGTCGACCTCCATTGCCACCGGGAACACCGTACTGGCGGTCGGCGATCCGGGGAAATTGCCGCCGACCGCGACGTTCAGGAGTATGTAGAACGGCTGGTCGAACGGGGCCGGAAAAGGCGCCGCCGTGGTAAACCACGTGTTCCGCACCGCAAACAGGATGCCGTTCACGTACCAGCGGATTTCGGCCTGGTCCCACTCGAGCACATAAGTGTGGAAGTCCGCGGTGATGTCGGTGGCCACTGCGTACTGTTCGCCGCTGTAGACGTTGTTCGGAGATTGCCCGCCGTAATGCAGCGTCCCGTAAATGGTATTGCCGCCGGTCGACCCAGGATTCTTCGCCTCGACGATGTCGATTTCTCCGGAAGCGGCCCAGGTGCCATAGGCATTGTCCTGGGGCAGCAGCCAGAACGCAGGCCATAGACCCTGCCCCTGCGGCATCTTGATGCGCGCCTCGATGCGACCGTAGCGAAACGCAAAGCGGTCACGCGTATTGATCCTGGCCGACGTGTAGTTCTTGCCGCCCTGTGACTCCTTGCGGGCTGTGATGATCAGGGAACCGTTGCGCAGCTCCGCGCTGTCCGGCAGGTACCACTGCAGCTCATTGTTGCCCCAGCCGGGGATGCCGTACTGGCTGCCGTCACCGCTCTCAAAGTACCAGTCCTCCGGGTCGAGTCGGCTGGCGTTGAACTCGTCGCTCCACACCAGGCGCAACGCGCCGCCTGGAGTCACCGGGGAGTTACTGGCCAAGGTCAACGTCGGGTTGGTGATGTTCACATTGACGGGCGACGGCGACGGCGGCGGCGGGGGTGGTGGTGGCGGTGGCGGCGGTGGCGCGCTGGAATCCGACTGTCCGCCGCCACCGCAGGACGCCAGCAACCCCAGCAGGGCGATCAACACGAAACGCACACCAGCGTTCCGCAGGGTCATTTTTGCCATCATCGCATCGCTTCCTTGGGCGTTCGATCAACGTTTAAAAAGAGCCCAGTGCTTCTCGGCACCGCGCGGGTCGTCCGGGTCACGTTGCCACGGCTCATCGAACGCCGCAAAGTAGAACACGGTAGTGTTGTTCGAGTTCGCCCATTGCCGCAACTCTGCAGGAACGCTCTACTAACCCCGTTTGACAGCGCTGTCAACATCAGTGACGATGAGCCACGATGAGCCATTACCAGACAGCGCCCGGGGACCGGATACCGTTCCATCTCAAGGTCGTCTATGGCCTGGGCGCGTTCGTCAACAACCTGCTGGCCGCGGCCAGCGGCGGAATGATGATCGTCCTGAATCTCGGCCTCGGCATGAATCCGGCGCTGGTCGGGCTGCTGGGCGCCCTGCCGCGACTCTGGGATGCCTTCATCGATCCTGTCATGGGTTACATCTCCGACAACACCCGGACGCGCTGGGGCCGGCGCCGCCCTTACATCTTCGTCGGAGCCATCGCGGTTGGCATCGTCTTCGCCCTGCTCTGGCAACTGCCGTCCGGGAAGAGCGAATCGTTCTACTTCTGGTATTTCCTGCTGGGCTCGATGCTCTTCTATCTCGCGTACACCGTATTTGCGGCACCGTGGGTCGGCCTGGGCTACGAGCTGACGCCCGACTACCACGAACGTACACGGCTCATGGGCGTCCAGAACTTCGTCGGCCAGCTTGCCTATGTCATCGCGCCCTGGTTTCTGCTGATCATGCAGAACGAGCGGCTCTTCGATGGCATGGTCGACGGCGCCGCGGGCCTGGCCATCATGATCGGAGTCGTCGTCATTGCCATCGGAGTCCTGCCTGCGATCTTCCTGAAGGAGCGACCCGCGGTCGCCAGCGAAAATGCAGCCGCTGCTCCTGGGAAGCCGACTGGCGAGTCGGCCCCGCTCAGCAGCATCGCGGGCTTCCTGCATGGCTTCAAAGAAACTTTGAAGTCCCGGCCTTTCCTGAAGCTGTGCGCCGCGACGTTTCTCGTGTTCAACGGATTCATCCTGATCGCGTCGCTGCAGTCTTACGTGATCATCTACTACGTCTTTGCCGGCGACATGCTGCGCGGCGCGGAGTTCGCCGGGTACGCCGGAACCGCGGGTGCCATTTCGTCATTCTTCGTCATCGCGATCGTTACCTGGCTGGGCACGCGGCTTGGGAAAAAGCGAGCTTTCTACGTGGCCATCGGCATATCGATGCTGGGTTATGCGATGAAGTGGGTTTGCTATGACCCGGAGCTCCCCTGGCTCCTGCTGCTGCCGGCTCCGTTCCTGGCATTCGGTCTCGGAGGATTGTTCACGCTCATCCCGTCGATGATCGCCGACGTCGTCGACCTGGACGAGTTGCATACCCGCGAGCGCCGGGAGGGGATGTACGGTGCCGTTTTCTGGTGGTTCGTCAAGCTGGGCATGGCCGCCGCTCTGGCCGGCGGCGGCTTTCTCCTCAACGCGACGGGTTTCGATGTAGCCCTTGCAGGCAATCAGTCGGACCAGGCCATTTTCCTGATGCGGCTCCTCGACTCGGCGGTGCCGTTCGTTGCCTCGGGTCTTGCAATCTGGGCAATTGCGAAGTTCCCGATCACCGAGGAAAGGGCACACGCAGTCCGGCTGCAGGTCGAGGCCAGGCGCGGGACTGCATGATCCGTGGGGCTCGTGGTAGACGTTGACGGTTTCCCCGGTACACAAGTCGACCAGCTCGGGTGAGAATCGCTCGTCCCCAGGCTGGATTTTGCCCACGTGAACGCCGTTCCGCACCTCGCTGCTGCCTCGACCCCCTCCGAGCCCGGGCACGAACTCGACCCGCCCCCGCGGCTGCGCGAGATTCCTTACAACTACACGTCGTTCTCGGATCGCGAGATCGTGATCCGCCTGCTCGGCGCTGCCGGCTGGGAACTGCTCGATGGCCTGCGCGCGGAGCGTCGCACCGGACGCTCGGCACGCATGTTGTACGAGGTGCTCGGCGATATCTGGGTGGTGCAGCGCAACCCGTACCTGGAGCAGGACCTACTCGACAACCCCAGGCGGCGCGAGCTGCTGGTCGAGGCATTGCATCATCGGCTCGCCGATATCGAGAAGCGTCGCGAAACCAGCGATGTCGCGCGCGACCAGAAAGTCGGCAAGTTGCTCGAGTACGCGCGCGCCGCCGTGCTCGAATTCGCAGGCTCATTCGCAAAGATCGAGGCGGTGCGTCGTCGCGCGCGGAGGGCCCTCGCGCCGCACACGCGCAGCGACAACGTCTGCTTTGACGCGTACGCCCGCGTCGCGCACGCGACGGACGCCACCGACTGGCGTGTCGAAACACCCTTTGTCGTGCTGACGCCCGACGCCGAGACCGAGATCCCGGGCCTTGTGCGCGCGTGCTTCGACTCCGGCCTCACCGTGATCCCACGCGGCGGCGGCACCGGCTATACCGGCAGCGCCGTGCCGCTCACCCCGTTCGCCGCAGTCATCAACACCGAGAAGCTGGAGCGTATCGACGCGGTCGAATCCCGGTCACTGCCGGGTGTCGATTCGCTCGTGCCCACGTTGTACACGGAAGCCGGCGTGGTCACGCGTCGCGTCGAGGAAGCCGCGCACCAGGCTGGGTTCGTGTTTGCCGTCGATCCGACTTCCGCCGACGCATCCGTCGTCGGTGGCAACATCGCAATGAACGCGGGCGGCAAGAAAGCCGTGCTCTGGGGCACCGCGCTCGACAACCTCGCGTGGTGGCGCATGGTCGACCCCCAGGGCGACTGGCTCGAGGTCACGCGCATCGGCCACAACCGCGGCAAGATCCACGAAGCGCCGGTCGCGGTCTTCGAACTCACCTGGAAGGACGGTCGGCAGGCGCCCGAGAACGCGAAAGTGTTGCGCACCGAGCGGCTCGAGATTGCCGGCACGGTGTTCCGCAAGACCGGTCTCGGCAAGGATGTCACCGACAAATTCCTGGGCGGCCTGCCCGGCATCCAGAAGGAAGGCTGCGACGGCATCATCACGTCGGCACGCTGGATCGTGCATCGCATGCCGGCCCACATCCGCACTGTCTGCCTCGAATTTTTCGGCCAGGCGCGGGATGCGATCCCCGCAATCGTCGAGATTCGCGACGAACTGCTGCGCCAGGGCCGCTTGGGCGGCGTGCAGCTCGCTGGCCTCGAGCACCTCGACGAGCGCTACCTGAAGGCCGTCGGTTACTCCACCAAGTCGAAGCGCGGCGCCCTGCCGAAGATGGTACTGATCGGCGATATCGTGGGCGACGACGCAGACTCGGTCGCACGGTGCACTGCGGACGTGGTGCGGCTGGCTAACGCGCGACACGGCGAAGGGTTCACTGCAGTCGGCGCCGAAGCACGCAAGGCGTTCTGGCGCGACCGTGCGAAAACCGCTGCGATTGCGCGTCACACCAACGCGTTCAAGATCAACGAAGACGTCGTGATTCCGCTCGAACGGCTCGGCGAGTACACGGATGCCATCGAGCGCATCAACATCGAGAACTCGCTGGCGAACAAGCTGCAACTGCTCGACGAGCTTGCGGTCTACCTGCGCGGCGAACCGAAGCTCGGCAAGACGGGGGACGCGGACGTGGACCGTCTGCCGCGCGATGAGGTCCTGGGCTCGCGACTCATGCAGGCTCTGGACATCATCGAGCGCTGCCGCGCGCGCTGGTCCTGGTTGGCGCAGAACCTCGACCGACCGTTGTCGCACTCGAGCGACGACCTGAGTCGGCTGGGCGCCGCCGCGATTGCGGACACGGTTGACCACCGCTTGATCGATGCTCCCGCACTGCGCGTGTTCGACCTGCTGCAGGACCGTTCGATCCGCGTGTCGTGGAAGCTGGAGCTGCGCGCCGAGTTCCAGCGCCTTTTTGCGGGTGGGCCCTTCGTGCCGTTGCTCGCGGAGCTCGAGGCGATCCACCAGCGCGTGCTGCGCGGACGCGTGTTCGTCGCACTGCACATGCACGCCGGCGACGGCAACGTGCACACCAACATCCCGGTCAACTCCGATGACTACGCGATGCTGCAGGCTGCCAACCGCGCAGTGGGCCGCATCATGCAGATTGCACGCGACCTGGGCGGCGTCATCTCGGGCGAGCACGGCATCGGCATCACCAAGCTGCAGTACCTGACGGAGGCCGAGACGCAGGGCTTCCGCGACTACAAGGCCCGCGTCGACCCGGAAGGCCGCTTCAACGCGGGCAAGCTGCTGCCCGGTGCCGACCTGCGCAACGCGTACACGCCGAGCTTCAACCTGCTGAACCACGAATCGCTGATCATGCAGCAGTCCGACATCGCGCAGATCAGCGACGCGATCAAGGACTGCCTGCGCTGCGGCAAGTGCAAGCCGGTCTGCAGCACGCACGTGCCCGGCGCCAACCTGCTTTACTCGCCGCGCAACAAGATCCTGGCGACGTCGATGTTGATCGAAGCCTTCCTCTACGAGGAGCAGACCCGGCGCGGCGTCTCGGTCCAGCACTGGGACGCGTTCGCCGACGTCGCCGATCACTGCACGATCTGCCACAAGTGCGAAGCGCCGTGCCCCGTCGACATCGATTTTGGCGACGTTTCGATGGCGATGCGTGACGTGCTGCGTCGGCTTGGCAACCAGGGGGCTAATCCGGCGAAGTCGGCTGCGATGTTCTTTCTGAACACCAATGATCCCGGCACGATCAGGCTGACGCGCAAGCTCATGATCGACTGGGGTTACAAAGCGCAACGCTTCGGCCACCGCACGCTCGGCAAGCTCGGCGCGGCGCAGACGCAGCGACCGCCGGCCACGACCGGGGGCCGGCCGCCGGTGCGCGAGCAGGTGATTCACTTCATCAACAAGAAGATGCCGGGCGGACTGCCGAAGAAAACGGCGCGCGCGCTGCTCGACGTCGAAGATCGCAACTACGTTCCGATCATCCGCGACCCTGTCCACACCACGAGCGACTCCGAGGCGGTGTTCTATTTCCCGGGCTGCGGCTCCGAGCGGCTATTTTCGCAGGTCGGGCTCGCGACCCAGGCCATGCTCTGGCATGCCGGCGTGCAGACCGTGCTGCCGCCGGGTTACCTCTGCTGCGGCTATCCGCAGCGCGGCTCGGGCCAGTTCGACCAGGCCGAGAAGATCATCACCGACAACCGGGTCCTGCTCCACCGCGTGGCCAACACACTCAACTACCTGGACATCAAGACGGTCGTGGTGAGCTGCGGCACCTGCCACGATCAGCTGCAAGGCTACGAATTCGACCAGATCTTCCCGGGCTCACGCATTCTCGACATCCATGAATTCCTGCTGGAAAAGGGCATACGGCTCGAGAGCGCGACCGGCGTGCGCTACATGTACCACGACCCGTGTCATTCGCCGATGAAGACGCACGATCCGCTCAAGGTCGTCAACACACTGCTGGCCACCGATGGCAAGGACAGGATCGCGAAGAACGATCGCTGCTGCGGCGAGTCGGGAACGTTCGCGGTGGCAAGGCCTGACATCGCGACCCAGGTTCGTTTCCGCAAGCAGCGCGAAATGGAACAAGGCGCTGCCAAGCTGCGTGCCGACGGCTACCAGGGCGACGTGAAGGTGCTGACGTCGTGCCCGTCTTGCCTGCAGGGCCTGTCGCGGTTCGATGACGACGCGGGTACCGGCGCCGACTACATCGTGGTGGAGATGGCACGGCACCTGCTCGGCCCCGCCTGGCTCGAATCATACGTGCAACGCGCCAATGCGGGCGGCATCGAAAGGGTCCTCGTCTGAGCAGTGATTCTCGACGACGGCAGCGGCGCTGAGTCGTGCGCCGCGGCCGCGTCAGCCTTCAGAAACGAACGGTGAGTCCGAGCGACCCTTCGGCCTGAAAGAAGGTGCTGCCCGACGAGCGCACGAGGCAGCCCGCATCCGACGAGTCGCTGACGCAGAACAGCTCGGTGTCCGAATCGATCAGCGTCAGGTAGCCGCGCAGTCCCAGGTTCACCGCCACGTTCTCGTTCAACGGCAAGCGGAAGCCGCCGCCGATACTGCCCGAAAATTTCGTCTCGGAGTCAAAATCGCCATCGGGCCGCAGGAAGGTGGCGCCGATCGTGAGCGACAGATACGGGACGTAGAAATCATCCTCCCGCGGGAACAGCAGCGTGCCGCCGAACTGCAGGTAATCGATGCTCAGGTCGACACCGTCCAACGCCGGGTTCTTCGAATCGACCGCGGCGCTCTGCGAGGAGTACAGCAGCTCGTAAAAAGATGCGCTGTCGCGATAAAGCCCTAAATCGATGCCGAAACCGGCGCCTGAACCAAAATCAACGGAATCCTCCGCGCCCGCCAGGTCTTCGACGTCGATGCCGCCCCCGGCGCGGGCGACGGCAAACGGCGTCATTTCGAACCCAGGGGAGGCCGACGCAGCCTGTGCCGTAGCGGCGAACAGGGCCGCCGAGGTCATCAGCGCAGCGGCGCAATGCTTCGCAAAATGCATATCTTCTCCATGCGTGACTCGGCCGTCACCGTATTCTAGTTGCAAGCTACGCACGGGTCCGGTGTTTCCACAAGGGCCGCACCCGCCACCGCTGCTAGACTCTAGCCGGTCGAACGTTCATAAGGAGAGCGCGATGAGCGAACTGCAGCAGACACTCAGCGACCTGCACCGTGAACTGTCGAATGCGCCGTCACTCGATCCCGACGAGCGGGCGATGCTCGAGGCCACGGTGGCGGAAATCCAGCGCACGCTCGCACAGCAGTCCGCTGCCGCGCCAGCTGCAGGCACCGTGATGGTCGCGGCGCCTGCCGACACTCCAGCCGACTCGCTCGAGAACGCAGCGGTACGCCTCGAAACCGGCCATCCGGGCCTCGCGGGCGCCGTTCGGGCGTTCGTGGACGCGCTCGGCAAGGCCGGCATCTGATCACCGAAATTCACTGATTTATAAGCACTTTTCGGACATTGGGAGGAACGGTTCGGCGACCGTTTCTGGTATCATCGCGCTTTGTCCACTGCGCATCGCCATCGTGACCGCCAACACGCAAGCCCCCGACTCCCAGGCTGACGACCTGCAGCCGTTCGACCAAGCCTTCAGCCGCGCCGTCGATCTCGGCAACCAGATTGCCGATGACGACGACAAGGCCGACCTGTGGGACATCGCAGATGGGCTGCTCGCGGGTGCCGTGCAGTACTGGCTGTACACGCGCCAGCCGTGCGGCGATCCCCGCTGCGAAGACTGCCTGGCGATCGGCACCGCCGATGCGCGCATGACCGAACTGCGCCGGCTGGTCGAGCAGTTTGGAGCGGAAAGCCAGTATTTTCACATGCCCACGGACTCGAACGTCGGCCGCGCCTGAGCCTAACTGCGCGTTCCCGCCAGGAATCGCAGGCGACATCACGTCAACCCCCGCGCGAGCATGACTCCCTGGCCAGACCGGCCACGGAGCGCGCTCATGCCACGTCATAGCTGTTTCCTGTTGTGCCTGTTTTCGGTGTCGCCGCTGCTCGCGCACGCGGCAGACGCCGCGGCCGTGGATACTGCCGCCGCGGCGGCGCGCGTCCTGCCGCAGCCCGCCGTCGACATCGTTGGCGGCGCCGGGTCGGTCAGCCCCGAACCCCTCCAGCCGCGCGCAAAGCCGACGCGCCGGCTGGTCTACAGCTGTGTTGCGCCTGCGTTGGTGACGTTCGCGGATCGGCCTTGCGGCATGCAGCCAGTGCTACGCGAGCTGGTCGTGCAACCGGGGATCCGGGCGGGTAGTGCGATGCCCCCGATTGGCGACTCGCGTAATCGACCCAGGCGCCATGACCCTGCAGCCGGTGGTGCGGCCGTGGGCACCCGTCAGGCCGACGTTGCGGACGAGACGACGAAGCACGACGACGCCTGTCGCAAGCTGCAGACGCGTCTCGACCAGGTCGACGCGCAGATGCGCGCGGGCTACGCCGCCGCCGAGGCAGGCCGGCTATGGGATCGGTGGCGCGATGCGAAGCAACGCCTGCGCGAGAACCGCTGCTGAAGCACCGCGAATCGCCCTGTGTACAATCGGGGGCTACTCGATCCGGACTGGCCCGATCCCAGGTGCCTCGATGCCAACCGCTACGCTCACTGCCAACCGCTGTCTGATCGCGTGCTGCGCAGTGCTCGTGCTGCTCGCATCCGCTGGCTGCCAGCGCGAGGCGCCGACGCCCGCCACCGCATCGCAGGATGAACCGCCTGAAGGCGTGCTGCGCGCCTATGTCTGGCAGTGTGCGGACGGCCAGACGCTGGTCATGCGCAACCTTTTCCGCGAGCAGGCCATCGCCATCGATTTCCACGACGGCACACGCCGGCTCGACCAGACCCCGGCCGCGTCAGGCGTCCGCTACGCCGACCCTGTCGTGGTGTTCTGGACCAAAGGCAGTACCGCCACGCTCGAGCGTCAGGGCGCCCCTGCCATGGAGTGTGAGGAACGTCGTGCCGAGTCCCTGCGCGAGGACGCGCGCCTCGGCGCCGAGGTTGATCGCAATCGTTGACGGCGGTTGTTCGGCGCCGCCCGTCACGGCAAGGGAATGCGCTCGGAATCGCCCGGCACGGCATCGAAGCGCTCCTCGCGCCAGTCACGCTTTGCCGCTTCGATGCGCTCGCGCGAACTGGAAACGAAATTCCACTCGATGTAACGGGGCCCGTCGAGTGGCGCGCCGCCCGCAAGCATGACGCGCGAGTTCTCGAGGGCACGCAGTTCCACGGCGCCAGCGTCTTTGTCGAGCACAATGAATTGCCCGATCCCGTACCTTTCGCCCGCGAGTTCGACGGCCCCGAGCGCGACATAACACCCGCGCTGCTCGTGTTCCGCCTCGATCTCAAGCGTCGCGCCCGCCTGCAGAATGGCATCGACGTATAACGTCGGTGAAAACACGGCGACCGGCGACCGCAGGCCGGAGGCAGTGCCGGCGATCACCGTGAGCGTAACGCCCGGCCGCTCGATACGCGGCAGGCTGGCAGCCGGATGATGTGCGAAGGACGGCTCCCGCTCCTCTTCGTTCCGCGGCAACGCTACCCAGGTCTGGATGCCGTGCGCACGCGTGCGGCCCGTCGCATCGCGCACCTCCAGCGGCGTGCGCTCGGAGTGCACGATGCCCCGCCCGGCCACCATCCAGTTGACGTCGCCCGGCCGGATCACCTGAGCGGTGCCGAGGCTGTCGCGATGCATGAACGCGCCATCGTAGAGATAGGTGACGGTGGCGAGCCCGATGTGCGGATGCGGCCGCACATTCACGCCCTGCTCCGGACCGAACTCGGCCGGACCCATGTGATCGAAAAAAATGAACGGGCCGATGGTCTGCATGCCTGGCGCCGGCAACGCGCGCCGCACGGAGAAATCACCGAGATCGCGGGCTCGCGGTTCGAGCACGCGCTCGACGTTGCGTGGCGCCCCGGTCATTTGAGCCCGAGCACGGCTTTGCCCTGGGTGAAAGTGACGTCTACCGGAATGTTTCGTGCAGAAAGCCGCGCCAGGTCGGCAGCGAGATCCGGGCGGATCACGCCGAGTTCGTCGCCAAGCTTCTTGACGCCTGCATAGTCGCCGTCACCCTGCAGCTTGAGGATCAGCGCCGACAGCTCGTCCATGGCCTGCCGTGTTTTCGCCATGTCGACACGGTAATGCCCATTTGGATCGCGAGTAAACGCGCCGCGGTCGGCGAAGAAATTGAAGCGCAAGAGGTTCGCGCGGCCATGGGCTGAGGCGGCGCCAAACCGCACCGAGCGGAAAATGCCGGTCATGAAGGTGACGTAATAGTCCTCGAGCGAGCCCGTCACCTCGCCCTTCTCGTGGAGCTTGGTGATCATGTACAGGCCGAGGATGTCGGCCTTGCCCTCCTCGAGCCCGCTGCCGAGTTCCTTGAGGGCGTCACGCACCGTGCCCTTGCCGTCGAGCGTGTGCTTGATGCCGAGCCCGTGCGCGACCTCGTGGAACATCGTGGTGCCGAAGAAGGCGTCGAATGTCACGTGTTTGCGCTGCTCCGGCACGATCAGCTCGTCGGCGATGGGCACCATGATCGCGTCGAACTTCGCGCGCATGGCGTTCTTGAGCTGCAGACGGCGCGTGCCTTTTTCCAGCTGTACCTGCTCGTCATTCGGCAGGTTGATGGCGATCGTCTTCGACCCGGCGTTGGAATCGCCCGCGTAATACAGCACGTCGTACGCGTTGAGGTCTGAATCGGTGCCCGCCTTTTCTGCCTTGTATGCATCCGGCACCGGCAGGCCGCGCTGCAATTCAGGGAGCATCGCTGCATAGCGGGCCAGTCGCTTGCTCCACTCCATGTCCTTGACCAGCACAAAGGCCTCGTACGCGGCCTTGTAGCCGAACAAGTGGTCTTCGTAGGTTTCGATCGGTCCGATCACGAGATCGATGCGGTTCGACTTCATGTCGAGCCAGGCGCGGTCGCTGTCGCGGTACTGGTCCGTGCGCAGCGCGTTGGCACGCAATTCCAGATAGCGCTTCAACCCGGCGTCCGGGGACAAGGCAGCCGCCTTCTCGAGCAGGCCAGCGGCCTTTTCGACTTCGGCCTTGTGCTCGACGTGGTACGGCACTGTCTTCAGCGCGCCCTTCGCGTCACGACGCAGCACCGTGTACTCACTGCGCGAATCGGCCAGTTTCGCGCGCTCGAACTCCTCCTTGGTCATGTCTAGCGGATAGAAAGTCGCGCCATCAGGCTTGGCGCCTGCGCCAGCGACGAACGGCGCGTTGTCCGCGAGGCGATCCCAAGGCCCGTAATTGATCGCCGCGAAGCGCTGCGCGGCCGGGTCCTTTGCCAGGCTGAGCAGCAGCGCGTCGCGGTAGCCATGGGCCTGCTTCCAGAACAGCCCGTCCATGACATCCGCAGCGTCGATGAACAAGCCGAGCATCCGGCGCTCGTCGGCGCTGAGCCACGACAGGTCGGACTGCAAGGTGAAGGGCGCGTAAATCTCGGGGCGGGCGCGCACGACGGTCGGCGCGGCCTTGGCTTCCTGCTGCATCTGCACCTCGCTTGCACCGGCGGCGCCAGCCGCGAAGGACATGGCGACGATGCCGCTCAGCATCGCGTGTCGAATGATCGTCAAGTTCGTCTCCTCGGAAGTTTTCATTTACGGCCGAACAGCGCTTCGAGTTCGGCTTTCGCCTTGTCGGCTGCGCTCAGCGTGGCGGGTTGATACGCGGAGGTGGTCGGCCTGAAGTAGTCGCAGAAATTGGCCACCTGCTTGTCCTTCACTTCCTCGGCCACGGTCTCGCGACAATGCTTCGCCTTGCCAGTGTCGTAGAACTCGCACATGCGGCAAGCGTGCAGTTCGGCGCGGCAGCCGCGACACTCTTCCAGCCGTCGCAGCGGCAGCGAGTAGTCGGCGAGCGAGACGCCGCATTTCCAGCAGCGCAGTCCGTGGTCCATGGTCGTCGTGTCAGGGTTGTGCCGCAGGGTCGGCGGGGGGCTGCAATTTTACGCGCTGCAGCCGCATCGCTGCACTACCTGGTCGAATGCAGCCATGTCGAGCGCTTGTGCGGCAGGGTCGGTCTGGGCCACGGGGACCTCCCCAGCGAGGCAACAGAGCACGGCCAGCAGGCAACGCGGAATTGACGTCAGGGTCATGCAAGGCTCCTGATGGATCTGGTCTTAGCTACGCTCCCCTCCCGACCTTGTCAATCGACGACAGTCGGTTACCCTTGCCGACCCGCCCAGCGGAATTTCACGATGGCCACACGCTCCGTTCTACGCATGGGCCATCCGCTGCTGCAGCAGGTGGCCGCCCCGGTCGAACGCTTCGGCACGCCCGAGTTGCGGGCGTTGATCAACGACATGGACGATACGATGCGCGAGCGCAACGGCGCGGGAATCGCCGCGCCCCAGATCGGGGTTTCGCTGCGGGTCGTGATTTTCGAAGTCAGCCACAACGCGCGCTATCCGCAGGCCGAGCCCGTGCCGTACACGGTGCTGATCAATCCGGTGCTTGAACCGATCGGCGACGAGCATGACGACGCGTGGGAAGGCTGCCTATCGGTGCCGGGCTTACGGGGCGTCGTGTCGCGGTATTCGCACCTGCGGTATCGCGGCTGGGATCAGAACGGCAACGCCATCGACCGCACCGTCACCGGTTTCCATGCGCGGGTGGTGCAGCACGAGGTCGACCATCTCGACGGCATCCTGTTCCCAATGCGCGTGAGCGACATGCGCCTGTTCGGCTTCGAGGAAGAGCTGTTTCCAGACCGCGCAGCGCTGCCGCCCGACTGACACGGCGAGCCGCAAACGTGGCTGCATTAGGCGCAGCCGATTGCGCAACTGTCCGTATTCAAAGCGTCGGGATCGCGGTCGATCCTTGGGCCGTGGCCCAAGGAAGAAAAGCGATGCCCCCTACCCTCAAACCCCGCCAGCTCGAAACCCTGCGCGCGGCTCTGCGCGAGCGTCAGGCTGCGCTGCGCGAGGAGATCCGCCAGGCGCTGATCAAGGGGGATTCGGAACACTTCCTGCAGATCGCGGACTCGGTGCGCGACCTCGTGGATGAATCGTTCGCTGACCTGATCGTCGACTTGGGCCTCGCCGAGATCGACCGCGACCTGGAGGAACTGCGCGCGATCGAGGCGGCCCTGCTGCGCGTCCGCGACGGCAGTTACGCCCTGTGCGCCCTCTGCGACAAGCCGATCGACCTGAAACGGCTCCAGGCGGCGCCGCACTCACTGCGCTGCATCGATTGCCAGACGCTGTTCGAGCGCACGCACTTCCAGAAGACCGGGCACACGCTCTGAGGAAGTGATTAGTGAATAGTGAATAGTGA
>JANNGT010000024.1:0-2706 GCA_031404015.1 Gammaproteobacteria bacterium
GCGTCTGGCCAGCGACATCGTGCTCGTGAACCAGGTGTCGCAGTACATCATCGGCGCGGGCGGCAAACGGCTGCGCCCGCTCAGCGTCGTGCTGGCCGCCAGGGCGTGTGGCCATGAGGGCACGAAGCACGTCGCCGCGGCGGCGATCATCGAGTTCATCCACACGGCCACGCTGCTGCACGACGACGTCGTCGACGGCTCCGACATGCGTCGCGGCCGCAATACCGCCAACCACGTCTTCGGCAACGAAGCGAGCGTGCTGGTCGGCGACTACCTGTATTCGCGCTCGTTCCAGATGATGGTGGAACTGGGCGACCTGCGCATCCAGGAAGTGATGGCGAACGCGACCAACACCATCGCGGAAGGCGAAGTGCTGCAGCTCATGAACGCGCACGACCCCGAGACCACGGAGCAGCGGTACCTCGAGGTGATCTATCGCAAGACGGCCAAGCTGTTCGAGGCGGGCGCGCAGATGGCGGCCATCCTGTCGGGTTCGTCGGTTGCGGTCGAGCAGGCGATGATCGCGTACGGACGCCACCTGGGCACCGCGTTCCAGCTGGTGGACGATGCGCTCGACTACAACTCGACGGCGGATGCACTCGGGAAAAACCTCGGGGATGACCTGGCCGAAGGCAAGCCGACCCTGCCGGTCATCCATGCCCTGGCGAATTCGTCCCCTGCCGATGCGGTATTGCTGCGGGCCGCCATTGAGAACGGCGGCATCGGCGAGCTGGAGCGGATCACGCAACTGCTCGCTGCCTCCGGGAGCCTCGACTACACGGCACGGATGGCCCGGCGCGAGAAGGATCTGGCCGTCACGGCACTGCACAGGCTGCCCGAGTCCACCTATCGCCATGCGCTCGAGGCGCTGGCGGAGTTTGCGGTCGCCCGCACTTACTGAGCGGCCGCTGCCCCAAGCGCGGTGTTACCCGGCCCTTGCCAGCCTGCATTTAATTGAATCAGGGAGGCGCATTCAGTAGACTGCGCGGCTCCCAGCGGGGCCTGCCCGCCGCCCTCGCCTCCCGGCGGCCACCCGAGCCGCGCAACCTGGAAGGCCCTCGGCGCTGCACTGGATTCGGGATGTAGCTCAGCCTGGTAGAGCACTACGTTCGGGACGTAGGAGTCGAAGGTTCAAATCCTTTCACCCCGACCATCCTTTCCGGCCCCGACCCTCGGGCGCCTGCCGATCCGCAGCGATCACCATCCGACGCCTCAGACGCGCTGCCGCCCGCGTCGAGCCGCTTCGCCGCCGCGCGTCGCGAGCATCCCATCGCCCTCCGGACGGGTCGAAAAACCGGCCCGCTGCAACCGTCTGGCCACCTCGCCAGGGACGTCCCGGCCGCTCGTAAGGCGGTTCGGGGAACCGGTGTAGTGGAACAAGCGGCCCTGCCGCTTCAATACGCGGGCCAGCTGGTCATAGAACGCCTGCGAATAGAGTTCCCCCGCGATCCCGAAGCGAGGCGGGTCGTGCAGGATCGCGTCGACCGAGGAATCCGGCAGCAGTGCGATGCGCGCGGTGACGTCAGCGCATTCCAGTTGCAGCCGCGGGTCGGCGCCGGGTGACCAGGGATTCAGGCTGCGCAGCCAGATCACATCGGGGTTCTTTTCGAACGAATGAACCTGTGCAGCGCCGCCTGCGAGGCACCATGCGGCGAAATAGCCTAGGCCACCGCAGGTATCCAGCACGCGCTTGCCTCGTGGTGCGATCAGTTCCACCTTGCGCCGGGCGTCCTCCCACGGCGACTGCGTCTCGCTCGGCAGCATCTTGATGCCGTCGATTTCGAACGTGGGCGCTCCCCAGCGGGTCGGGACCAGCTTGATCAGCGAACCCGCGTACCTCGCGACCGGCTCGAAAGCCGCGCCGGTCCAGTGATAGACGGTGCGGTCGCGGCAGGATTCGAGCCAGGGATAGCGGCTTCCCTGCCATTGCCAGCCGCCGGGCTCGACCGTGACCCGGCTCCGGGACCGATCGAGATCGAGCGAGCATTCGATCGAGACTTGCCCGGCTCGCGCGGCAGTGAACATCGCATCGTGAACGGCCAGGGTCAGCAGCGGCGACATCGGCCTCATATGCCACAGCCGCCGTCGCCGCGTCCAACGGGCGCTGGCGCCCGGGGCTGCGCTTGCAGGCTAGAATCGCCGCGCGGCCCATTCCGGTCGCGTCGATCACGTGCCAGGAGGCCTTCCATGCGTCTGCCGATGCCCACCCTCGTCGCGACCCTCGGCGTGCTCGCCGCCCTGTCCCCGGTCTCCCGGGCTGCCGACAGCCCGACGGCCAGGAAGCCGACCATCGCCTGCCAGGGCAACGAAAAGAACCTGCAGACCTACCTGCAGATCCACAAGGTGCTGTTCACCGAGCGAGACTCGAGCCGCGTGCTGGAGTTCTATGCCCCGGAGGTGATCTCGCACAACCAGGACAGCGGCGGCAACGTCGTCACGAAGGTGAAGGCCGAGCAGATGGGCGCAATGTGGGCCGCGTCCAAGAAGTTCAATCCGGACCGCGTCCTCGCCGACGACCTGATCGTCTGCGCGGGCGACTACGTCACGGTGCGCACGATGGTGCACAACACCGACACGACCGGCGTCGAGGGCAACCCGCCCACCGGCAAGTCGTACGTCATCAGCGCGATCGACATCTACCGCTTCGAGAACGGCAAGGTGGTCGAACGTTGGGGCAACGCCGACCTCGTCAGCATGTTCAAGCAG
>JANNGT010000025.1:0-1970 GCA_031404015.1 Gammaproteobacteria bacterium
TGGCGATGAGCACGAGCGCATCTTCGAACAGCGCGCGTGCGGAACCGGCGACCCGCTGCAGGTATCGATGCAGCGCCGCGTCCGCCGGGCTGCGGTTCTCGCATTCGGCGCTGTAGCGCTCGAAAGTGCCGAGGCCCAGCAGCAGCTCGACGACGTGGTGCGGGCACTCGCAGTACAAGTCTGTCGAGGCTTGGGCGATCTGGGCCAGCGTCCGGTCGTCGAATCGTCTGGATGGCACTGTTTCGAGCGGGGCTGGCGTCGATCCCGGTCGAGTTGGCGTTGGTTGGAGACGGATTGCCTCACGGCAGAGTCTTTCGAGCTCGGCCACGTCGAGGGGGAAACGCGTCACCGCATGGCCCCGGGCGCGCAAGGCACTCGCCGCTGCGGCCGGACCGAAGCGATACGCGACCACCGCGCTACGCGCACCGATCGCTTGCACCATCTCGTCGACGACGGCTAACGAGTCGACCTGGAGCGTCGGCAGCTCGATCGCAAGCACGTCGACCGAGATCCCGCGCAGCGCCACCAGTGCACCAGAAGCGTCAGCGCACGTCGCGACCACGTCCAGGGTCGGGCCCCCGGCCCCGTCGCGTGCCAGGCGCCCCGTCAGCGTTTCACCAACAAGCGCGACCCGAATGGCTTGTCGCGACTCCGCCGGTACTGCGTGCGCCTCACGCGATGCGGCGTCGGCCGCATCGCGCATTTCACGCAGCGACGCGAGAGGCAGGGTCGCGATGGTGCCGATCGGCGTTCCTAGGTCCACCAGCTGCTTGATCAGGCCCAGGCGGCTCACGGCCTCGGTCGAGTAGAGGCGATGCCCGCGCGGGCTGAGCCCCGGACCGACTACGCCGTACCGGCGTTCCCACACGCGCAACGTCTCGACAGGAATTCCCGCGAGACGCGCGGCTGTGCCGCTGCGGTAGGTTGGGACGAAGGGGGCGCCTGTCGGTTCGTCAATCGTCATGGCTAAACTTTCCAAAAACTGTTTCGAAATCGAAATGTCGGAAGCTATTTCGTCAAATGAACCATGTAAAACGAGTCAAATTCAGGTCATTGCATGAGTAGATAGTTGACAATACCAGTTCACAGCATGTATTGTCCAGAACAAATACTGTTCATTAATTAATTTTTGGAGACAACGGTGATGTCCACCTTGATCGGTTGCCTCGTTGACGTTCGCCCCAAATGGGGGCCCGGGCCCGGAGTCAACGCGGAGGTGGTATTGAGCCGATTCCACGTCCGCGAGGCCGGTTCCGGGACCCTCGGACCGTTCCCGCAGTGAGCCTCTTCAACCGACTTCCCGGGTTCGAGCGGTCGCCAGCCGGCCTCGAGTGGGCGCTGCTCCGCCGCCTGCCGCTGTTCGCCGTCGCTGGAACGGTGGGTCCGCTTCTTTGCTTGCTGACGGTGCGACTTGCCGCCGGCTGGGCGAGCGGCGTCGTGTCGGCCAAACTCGCCATGTCCCTCGAAATCGCGCTGGCAAGCCTTGTGATTCTGTACTGGACGGTGTTATTCACTGGGGCTCTTGCCTGTGTGATCGTGATGATTGCGAAAGGACCCGCCTACGTTGCCGACGCCTATCCTCTCCCCGACTACGACGCGCCGCTGCGCTGAGTGCCTGTCTGTCCTTCTCAGCCTGCCGCCAGCGACTTCCACCATCTGCAACGCTTGAGAATCATCAGGGAACCCCATGTCCAGCAGCTCCACGCCCTTGCCGCGCAGCGATGATGACTGCGTCGACCCGCCGGTGTCGTCGCGCATTCGCGCGCGCCTGATCAGTGCCAGGCAGCGCTATCACGCCAACGACAATATTTCTGCCTACGTGATGGACGGCGAAGTCGACGCGCTCCGGATCGAGGTCGAAGCGAAGATGGCCGAAGTGCTCAAGAGCCTCGTCATCGACACCGAAAGCGATCACAACACGCAGGGAACCGCACGCCGCGTGGCCAAGATGTTCCTGACCGAGGTCTTCA
>JANNGT010000026.1:0-3860 GCA_031404015.1 Gammaproteobacteria bacterium
ACGCCGAGCGCGACGTTCTCGAAGTCGCAGAACACCGCCATGTTCGTGATCGTTGGTTTGGCCATGACCTATCCTATCAAGGCCGCAGCACCATTACCGCGGCCACGAACATCATGCTCCCGGCGGCCCGGTGCAGCAGGCGCTGTGCGGCGACGTCCTCAAAGAAGCCGCGCGCCCGGACGGCCGCAGCGGCGCAGGCGACGTTGATGCCCCCGATGATCACCACCAGCATCAGCATGATGAGCAGGTAATCACCAACGGTAAGCGCCGCCATGTCGACAAAGCCCGGCAGCAGCGCGGCGTAGAACAGCATGGCCTGGACGTGACCGAACATCAGCAGCAGTCCGGCCGCAAAATTGCGCTGCAGGAGCCGCTCATGGCCCGCTCCGGGCGCAGCGGCGGGGCCGGGCTGCCAGCGCCACAGCGACACGCCCTGCCACAGCAGGTACAGCGCCCCCAGCACCTTGACAACGTCGAAGAACCCCGCAGCCGACCGCGCGACGGCCGACATGCCCGCCGCGGCTAATGCAAAAAACAACAGATCGCCCGTCAGCACGCCCGCGCCCAATGCGAGCGCCGGACGCAAGCCATCGGCGATGGCTCGCGCAACGATTGCAGTCATAGCAGGTCCCGGCGTCAGCGCGACGAGCAGGATGGCAGCGGAGAGCGCGAGAAACGCCGTCGCGGTCACGACGAGCGGCTGTGCAGGGCTGGCTAGAGCCAGCCCTTGCGGCGGAAATAGACGTACGGCACCAGGGCGGACACCGCCATCGCGATCAACGCCATCGGGTAGCCCCAATGCTTGTCGAGTTCCGGCATGAAGTGGAAATTCATGCCGTAGATGCTGGCGACCAGGGTCGGTGGCAGGAACATCACCGCGGCCACCGAGAAGATCTTGATGATGTTGTTCTGCTCGAGGTTGATCAGGCCGAGCACTGCGTCGAGCAGGAACTGGATCTTGCTGCCGAGGAACGACGCGTGGTCCGAGAGCGACTGCACGTCGCGCAGCGTCGACTTGAAGCGGTTGCGCTGGTCGGAGGAGAGTTCGAGGATCGGCGTCTGCTGCACGTACATCAGGATGCGCTGGAAGCTCACCAGGCTTTCGCGCGCTTTCGAGACGAGGTCGCCGTCCGCGCCGATCTGGCGGATCAATGCGTGCAGGTCCGCGCTGCTGGGCGGTCGTGCACCGTCGCGTGGAAAGATCGCGAACGAAACGCCGTCGAGCTCGGACTGCACGCGCTCGAGCAGGTCGGCGATCCGTTCGACGAAGGCTTCGAGCAGGCCAGCGAACAACGTTGCCGAGGACGTGCACGCCGCGGGCGAGCGCTCGACGACGTGCATGAAGCGCTTGACGGGCGTGGGGTCGACGTAACGATTGGTGATCATCCGGCCGTTGGCCAGGATGAAGGTGATCGCGCTGCTGACGGGGCGGTCGGTGTCGAGCTTGCTGCCGACGGTGGCCGTCATGTAGACGGCGCCGCCTTCTTCATAGAGGCGGTTCGACGTCTCGATCTCTTTCATCTCGTCGCGCGTGGGCACGTCGACGGTGAGCAGTGCTTCGACGGCGCGTTCTTCTTCCGTCGTCGGTTCGAAGAGATCCGCCCACAGGAACTCGTCCGGAAACGGCGCTGGCGGGGTGTGTTCGACCCAGGTGTAGCCGCTGCCGGTGGGGATCAGTAAGCGCAGCATCGGAAATCAGCGCGCAGTCTTTTCCCTGGCCACGAGCGCGTTGATCACCTCGAACAGCTTGTCCTCGCTGCCGGCCATGCCGACGTCCGTGACGTACTTGCCGTTGACGACCACCGCGGGCGTGCCCGTGATCTTGTAGCGGCGATTGAGGTCTTCGGCCTTCATGATCTTGGAGTCGATGGCGAAGCCCGAGAACGCCCGCTGGAAGTCGGCCTTGCTCACGCCGCGCGAGGTGAAGAACTTCTCGATCGACTCGGGGGTGTCGAGACGATTGTTTTTCAGGTTGATCTCGCGCCAGATCTCCGGATTGAGGCTCTGCTTGCCGAGCAGTTCCATCGTGTAGAACAGGCGCGCGTGGGTCTTCAGCACGTTGTTCCACGTCGCCGGCAGGCGCACGAGCTCGACGTTGGCCGGCTTGCCGCTGCGATGCCAGGCCTCGAGCTTCGGCTCGAGCAGGTAGCAGTGACCGCACGCGTACCAGAACACCTCAACCACCTCGACCTTGCCCGGCGCGACGCTGGTCGGCTGTGCCGGTGTGATCAGCTTGTAGTTGACGCCCTGCTGCAGTTCGATCGCGGCGGGCGCCGTGCCGGCGGCCAGCAATAACACACCGGCGGCAAACGCCTGCCGGACCCTGGAAACGATGGTCTGGTTGTTCATGGTGATTTCTGACCCGCGGCTGGAGGCGAGGTTCAACGCATGCCCTGGAGGTACGAGGACACGGCATCGATCTCCTCGTCGGTGAGCTTCGCCGTGATCGTGCGCATCATCGCGCCTGAATCGGTCGCGCGAGCGCCGGACTTGTAGGCGCGCAGCTGCAGGGCAGTGTACGTCGCGTGCTGACCGCCGATCTGCGGGTACGCCGCGCCCGGGACACCGCGACCGCTGGGGCCATGGCAGCCGGAGCAGGCCGGAACGCCCTTGGCGGCGATGCCGGCGCGGAAGATTTTTTGACCCAGCGCGAGCTTGGAAGGCTCGGTCTCGGCCGTGGGCCGCAGCGTCTGCGACGCGTAGAACGCGGCGAGATCTTCCATGTCCTGCTCGGACAGGATCATGGCCATCGGGGTCATGAGCGGGTTCTGCCGTTCGCCGGCCTTGAAATGTTTAAGTTGCTTGATGATGTAGGACGAATGCTGACCCGCGATCGAAGGCCATTCCGGATTGGCGCTGTTGCCGTCCATGCCATGGCAGGCCATGCACGTCGCGGATTTGGCCTGGCCCGCCTCGACGGTGCCAGCTGCGTGGGCAGAACCGGTCCAGCCGAGCACGGCTGCCAGCGCAAGGGCGGCGAACTTCGCGGTCATGTCAAAAACCACTCCCAAATACCGAACGGGCGCCGGGCGCAGAATTAAGGCCAATTACATGTGTTGCGGCCTGCCGGGCGAGCCGCAAATTGTACACTAACGACTTCGCGCGTCGTGGGCGCGTCCCACTGGCAGGAACATGGCCGCATACCCCGAAGTCCGGTTTCTCACCAGCGCGAACAAACTGAGCCAGCTGCCCGCGGACGAAGGCGCCGAAGTGGCCGTCGCAGGCCGTTCGAACGCGGGGAAATCAAGCGCGATCAATGCCATCACTCAGCGCAAGGGCCTGGCGCGCACCAGCAAGGCGCCCGGTGCCACGCGGCTGCTGAATTTCTTCGAGTTGCGTGCCGGCCGCCGCCTGGTCGACCTGCCCGGGTATGGCTATGCCAAGGTCGCGGGCGACATGCGCGCGCACTGGGGCACGCTGCTGCAGGGGTATTTCGCAAAGCGGACGGTGCTCAAGGGCACCATCGTCGTCATGGACGTGCGGCACCCCATGACCGATCACGACCAGGCGATGCTCGAACTGGCTTCGTCGCGTGAACTACCCGTCCACATCCTGCTTACCAAGGCCGACAAGCTTGGACGCGGGGCGGGTGGCAACGCATTGCAATCCGTGCGCCGCAATTTGCCGCGCAACGGTCTGATCACGGTGCAGTTGTTTTCGGCCCTGTCGGGCGACGGCGTGGGCGAGGCCCGGGGCGCGCTCGAGAAGCTGCTCGATGTCAAACGCATCGGCGGGCCGCACAAAAAAGAAACCCCGGCAGGACCAGCGGATCCAGCCGGGGTAAATTAACCCGGTAATGGGGGATGACCGGGCGAGCCGTCGAGCCCAGGGAGGTAGGCCGACGACAAGCGTCCGAAGAC